>JBDTLQ010000046.1:0-12365 GCA_039934715.1 Ignavibacteria bacterium
CCACATTTCTATTTCACCATCCAGTATAACCTTTTTTTAAATATATGATTCTTAAAAAAAATATCATATATTTGTAAGTTCATAAAACAGATTGGTGTTAAATTTTTTTCTCGGATTGAATTTCTTAATTTGAGATTTTCTTTCCGTTTAACAAAAATGTTTATGAGGAAGAACAGAATCCCAACTCTAGGTCTATTCACATCAGTGCATTCCTTATACTGCATCCGCGTCCTAACAAACAGAAGAGTTTTCAAATATTTCTACGAATTTAAAAGTATTTTAATTTTATATATACTTTACTTTGTGTTATTTGTTGATAACATAAATTCCTTTTTGCGTTTTCCAAAAATTGTGTAATTCTTGAGCTGAAATATTTTATATGAAAAGGTCCGCATTAGAATTAACCGGAGCAATGCATCTAATGGTAAAAATAAAATTTAGAAGGTTCTAAAAATATTTTCAAAACTTAATAAAACTAAAAATGAAAAAATTAATTTTACTTTTTGTTTTGTTTGTAATGGCGAGGTTAAGACCTGTCCTTTCTGTATTTATCTTACTTTTCCCGCTTACATCTGTAACATATTCGCAGCTTGTTTCACAGCTGCCTCCTGTATCATCCCCGCCGCTGAAGCTCGGCCAAAGTGTTGTAACATCTTACGAATTCTTCAGTAATCCTACGGACAATGTTGTCCGGGTAATAGATACAAGAAATATTCCTCCTTTTGTCGTTGGTGGCAATTACTGGAATGCTCCTCCCCAATATGCAGGTGCCGACTGGACGAAGGCAAGAATGCGAAGTGTATACGGTATTGCTTTAAGCGATGCCTCATCTCCGGATATATTTGTTTCGGCATCAACATCTATATATTTTCCATGCGCGCAGATGGGTACAAATGATTCTGTGCTTATATTCAAAATAGACGGTAGTACATGGGGAGTCGGAAATTATACAATGAGAGATTTCAGCGCCGGTCCTCCGCTAATTGGAGTGAACAAAATTCCAAATACCGGAACAGGGATTGGCAACATTTGTTTCGATAGTCAGCACAAACAAATTTTAGCAACCAATATGGAAGATGGAAGAATTTACAGAGTAGGTGCAGGAGGAGTTGTTCTCAGCACTTTTGATCCGTTTGGACCTGATAATGGATTGCCGGGATTTCCTCCTATCCGTGAAAGATTATTTGGTATCGGGTCATATGGTACAAGTACCGGAAATGTAAAGGTTTATTTCAGCAGGTGGAATTCTGATTACACTAACCGGGGTATGAATAATCAGATATGGTCTGTTGATCTCGATAACGCAGGAGAGTTTATACCCTCTACTCTTAGCCTTAAAATTACCCTGCCATTCTTTCTCTTAGAAAATTTTTCTGCACCGGTCACGGATATTGAATTCTCTTTTTCGGGTGATATGCTTTTAGGTGAAAGGTCGTTTGACGGCGATTGTTCAGGAGCACACTTTTCAAGAATACTTGAGTATCCCAGAGACGTACTGGGGAATTATCCTACCTTTATAATTCATAAAGTTGGAGTGTATGCATCTAATTCGAATTCATGCGGGGGAGTTGATTTTGATTACGGAGTTTCAGATTCTGTAACCAAATCAAATTCGCTATGTGACAGTAACATAGTGGGTACCGGGGATTACCTGTATTCAACTTCCGGCGGTCTGGTTTATGGTGTTCAGGTCACTGACAGATCTCAGTCAGCTGTTGATCCTAATTTTCTGAACTTCAGTCACTTCATAGATCTGAACGGAACTTTAAGTGGAAGTGACAAGAGGTCACCGGGTGATATAGACGTTTACAGAAAAAATTTGTGCGGTGATACAATCTGTTTAAGCATACTCAGTGACACCATCTATTGCGATTCTACCGGGACATATATTTACGAATTTAAAATTCACAATAATTCACCATCAAAGTACATTGAGCAAATTGAAATTACCGTTGACTCACCTCAGCCGCCGAATTATGTTGTAGCTGTTCCAAGCACGATCAACATATATCCGCCGATTCCTCCGAACGGAGCCTCCGGAGTTCAGAAGGTTAAACTTATCGGTCCCGGAGCAACGGCAACATCTGAAGTCTGCTACACTTTGTCGGCAAACTTTGTCCATGAAGATTGCCCATGGTGCTGTTTCATAGAAAATTGTATCAAGCTTCCTATATGCGGTACGTGTGCTGAAGTCATGCAGGACAGCATTTACTGTGACAATGGGGAATATGTATATAATTTCACTTTAAAGAACGGAACAATTTATGATGTAACCAAAATCCAGCTGACTTCACCTGGAGTAGATCCTATAACTTTTATTCCTCAGACATTTCATTTTGGAACTCCGGTATTACCCGGACAAATGTTTCCGAACCTGAGCGCAAGGATTTTAGGCGGAGCTGCTGGAATGACAATACCAGTGAGAATTAAGTTGTTCAGCGGAACTTTTGAATGCTGTTATTTTGAATTGCCGTACACATTGCCTCCATGTGATACTCTTCATTTGGATTTAACCTCATTCATACAAGGAAGGTATAATGATGCCGTTAATTTAATGATTGGCGATACAATTGAAGTTGAATTGAGAAATAACTATGCGCCTTATTCACTGGTTGAAAAATCAAAAGGATATCTTAATGATTCGGGTAAATGTACATTAAATTATTATTATGCAACCAACGCAACCAATTATTACATTGTGCTTAAACACAGAAACTCTATTGAGACATGGAGTAAATCTCCCGGTCAGAGTTTCAGCGCAGGTGTTCTAAACTTTGACTTCTTATCTCTGTCCCAAGCCTACGGACAAAATTTACGAGTTATAGATTCAATCCCTCTTTGGTTTGGAATATTCTCAGGGGATGTAAATCAAGATGGGCAGGTTAATCTAGCTGATATAATATTGATTTCAAACAATTCAAGTAATTTCATTAACGGGTATGTAACGACTGATCTTAATGGGGATAATCTAACCAACCTTACTGATATCCTTATAGCTCTTGGTAATTCAAATGTCTTTGTAAATAAAATTTCACCGTGAAAAGTTAATTGAATTAAATCATTAAATATTAATTAATAATTTTAATACAAGTGGCACATTTGAAATGAACCTTCAATGTGCCACACTTTTATTACTGATTATTCATTACAAATTTTTCACCAGGGATCAACCATTAATAGTTAATCTTTCATTGATAACTGGATCCTTTTTCGTTCAAGATCGATAGCTGTAATTCTTACTATTACTTTCTGATCAAGCTTCAATACTTCAGAAGGATCTTTTATGAATCTGTTGTTTGAGATCTGTGAAATATGAAGCAAACCTGTTTCTTTAATACCTATGTTAACAAATGCTCCGAACTTTGTAAGATTAGTCACAATGCCCGGTAAACGCATTTCAGTTTTCAGATCAGTGATGTCATTAATGTATTCCGCAAATGAAAAGACCTCAGCTTTACCTCTCGGGTCTAATCCTGGCTTTTGCAATTCTTTCATTATATCTTCAAGAGTCGGAAGCCCGAATTTATCATTAATATATTTTTTAATATCAATTTGTTTACGGACTTCTTCAGTATAGATCAAATCCTTAACAGGATGCTTCAGATCTTTCGCCATTTTGTAAACAAGTTCATAACTCTCCGGATGTACTGCACTGTTGTCCAGAGGATTCTCAGCACCGGGTATTCGCAGAAAACCTGCCGACTGTTCAAAAGCTTTATTGCCAAGACCTGTTACTTTAAGTAATTCTTTTCTTGAGATGAAAGGACCATTTTCCCGGCGGTATTTTGTAATGGACTTTGCAAGCTGTGGTCCGATCCCCGAGATATAACGAAGCAGATGACGGCTCGAAGTATTTAAATTCACTCCAACCTGATTAACAGCGGAAGTAACAACCATATCAAGACTTGTTTTTAGCTTATCCTGATCTACATCATGCTGGTATTGACCGACTCCGATTGACTTGGCATCGATCTTCACAAGTTCTGCCAGCGGATCCATGAGCCTTCTTCCGATTGAAATTGCTCCGCGAACTGTAAGATCCAGCTCGGGAAATTCTTCTCTCGCAATTTCTGAAGCGGAATATATTGAAGCTCCTGATTCATTTACCATATAAACTTCTATGTCAGATGATCCGGATAAAAGAGATTTTATGAAAACTTCTGTCTCTCTGCCGGCTGTTCCGTTTCCAATTGCAACCGCTTTTATTTCATACTTATTTATTGATTCAGTAACGATCTGTTTGGCTTCGTCAATTTTGTTTTGAGGCTGATGAGGAAAGATGGTTGTATTATATTTCAATGCTCCCTGTTCATCAAGACAAACAAGCTTGCAGCCGGTTCTGAATCCGGGATCAATTGCCATCGTGGCTTTAGGTCCCAGCGGTGCCGCTAATAACAGCTGCCGGAGATTTTCAGAAAATACATGTATTGCTTCCTTGTCTGCTCTTTCTTTTGAAGTGTTTTGAAATTCTGTTTCAATGGCAGGCGACAGTAATCTTTTGTATGAATCTTTTACCGCCAATGAAACTTGTACCGATGACTCATTTTTGGCCTTTATGAAAATTTTGTCCAGCATTTCTAAAGCATGAGAATCATCAACTTTAATCGAAACTTTCAGAATACCTTCCTGTGCTCCGCGAAACATTGCAAGCAATCTGTGACCCGGGCATTTTTTCAGATCTCCGGAGTATTCAAAGTAATCAAGATACTTTTGTCCTTCTTCTTTTTTCTTTGCAATAATTTTTGATGTAATAACTGCAGTCTGTGAAAAATATTTCCTTATAACGTTTCTTGCTGCAGGATCTTCATTGATCCATTCCGCAATAATATCTCTCGCGCCTGACAATGCGTCTTCAATATTTTTGACATCATCATTTAAAAATGAATTTGCCTTTTCGGATATAATTGCTTCATTCTGAGAAAATACTATCCGGGCCAATGGTTCAAGTCCTTTATCTCTTGCAGCGGCAGCTCTTGTTTTTCTTTTTGGTTTAAATGGAAGATAAATATCTTCAAGCTTTGTCAGATCCCAGCAGCTGTTGATTTCCTTTGCAAGCGTGCCTGTGAGTTTATCCTGATCGGAAATTACTTTAAGAATATATTCACGGCGCTTTATTAATTCATTCAAACGTATGAGCTCTGAATTAATATCAGCGACCTCTATTTCATCAAGACTTCCCGTAACTTCTTTTCTGTACCTTGCAATGAATGGGATCGTTGCACCTTCTTCCAGCAGCCCGATCGCTGCAAGTATCTGCTTCTTACTCAGTGAAAGTGATCTGCTTATTTGCTCAGTGATAGCTTCTTTGTGATCAGTCAAATATGAAAGTATTAATTGTACTTGCTCCTGTAATCAAAAGGTGAGAGCCCGGTAATTTTTTTGAAAGTATTTCTGAATGATTTGGTATCTGAATATCCCACATCATACATTACTTCGTTAATATTTTTTTTACTCGATTCGAAACTTTTTTTCGCGGCTTCAACTTTTACACGCTGAATGTATTCTATAACAGTATTTGAAGTTGCCTTTTTAAATCTTCGTTCCATATTCCTTCTTCCCAATGCGAGCATTGTTGCAAGCTGGTCCACCGTTATCTTTTCCTGAAAATTATTTTCAATGAATTCCTGTGCGTTCTTAATAGGCTCATCTCCGTGTTCCTTCTGCCCGCTGAAAATATTGAACGGAGACTGATTGTTGCGTTCGATATCGATGGCAAAAACTTTTGAACACATGATCGCCATGTCTCTCCCGGCATATTTTTCAATGAGATACAAGATCAGATTAAGATATGAGTAAGCTCCTCCGCTTGAATAGATGCCGCTCTCGTCTGTGATAATTTTTTCAGGCACAAGACTTACCTCGGGAAACATTTTTCTGAATTCATTCGCGGCTGCCCAGTGAGTCGCGCATTTTCTTCCGTTCATTAAGCCTGTTGCTGCAAGAAGAAAAGCACCGATACAAAGGCTCGCGATCTCAGCCCCTGCCTTACGCTGTCTGATTATCCACGGAATAAATTCCGCATTCATCTCCAGAGCATTTTTCATATCACCGTCGATTGCCGGTATGATAATGAGATCAGTTTTTTTAACATCCTTTAGTAAATTAGCGTGGACAATAAATAATCCGCCGGTCAGAGCGTTCTCTTTTGTAAGTCCGACAAGCTGAATATTGAATAAAGGCTTTTGCCCTTTCTCTTTAAAGAACTGATTGACCTGTGTAAGAAGCTGGCGAGGACCTTCTATGCTTCCAAGAATCGCTCCTTTCGGGACCAATATAGATACATGCATAATTTTTTTTATTAATATTTTCGAGGGCCGGATGGTTGATTTAAAGAACAAAAATAAGAATGTTGAATGTCGCAATCAACCCCTTATTAAGTCGTTTTCACACATATGTTATTTAAATTATTTACATTAATTTTGTATTGAAATTATTTAACAGCCCCACAGGTGAAATCACAAATAAACAAATCGAAATTTCAGACGAGGATTGGAGATAAAAAATGGGTATAGCATTCATTAAATTTACAACAATAAAACTTTTTCAAAAAAAAATATAAAAAAAAAAATGGAGATCAAAACAAAAAGCACCCGGATGTATTCAATCATCACTTTATTTGACATGCATACAAACTTCTTTCAGAAAGCAATTGATGGAATTTCTGAGAAGGACTCACACAACCGTCTGAATACAAAAGCTAATCACGTTGAGTGGCTTGCAGGCAGCATGGTACAGGAAAGATTTGAACTGGCCGGTACCCTTGGAAAAGAAATGAAGCAGAAGGCTTACGAAATGTTTAAAGATCACCAGGGTATAAAGGATGATGTTACATATCCGCCTTTATCAGATTTTAAAAAAGACTGGGAAGTTATCAGCCCTGTTTTAAGAGATGTATTGTCAAATTTATCAGATGAAAAGCTTGATTCAATATTTGAAATGCCGGGAATGCCGGACATGAAAATGTCTTACTATGAATTGATTACATTTATGACTTATCGTGAAGCGAGCATTATCGGACAAATTGTTTTATGGAGAAGGCTGCTTGGATATGCAGGCATAAAGTATGATGAGTAACAATCGAACGGTCAAACGTCAAACGTCAAACGTCAGACGTCAGACGAGAAGATTTGCATTAAATTAACCTAATACTTATTACCTAGTACTTAAAACATAAATTATGAGAAAAGTAATTTTATTAATGCATGTATCGCTTGATGGATTTGTTGCCGGTCCAAATGGAGAGATGGACTGGATCATCGTTAATGAAGAAATGTATGAAGGTGTAAATAAAATACTTGAAGATGTAGATACTCCTATATACGGTCGTGTTACATACGGGATGATGGAAAGTTATTGGCCTACAATACCGTCGAATCCTTCAAGCTCCGCGCTCGAGCGAAAGCATGCAGAATGGGTTGAGAAAGTTCATAAGATCGTGTTTTCAAGAACACTTGATAAAGTCGAATGGAACAATACAAGACTCATCAAAGAAAATATCTCTGAAGAGATGGCAAAGCTTAAACAAAAGGAAGGAAAAAATATGATGATCTTTGGAAGCCCGGGATTGTCACATACTTTTATGAGTCTCGGTCTGATTGATGAATACAGATTGAATATCAATCCGGTGATCCTGGGTGAAGGTATTCCTTTATTTAAAAACATTGACGGGAAAATAAATCTGAGACTGCTGGAATCAGAACAGTTAAAGTCCGGTGTGGTCGGGCTTCATTATGAGTCGGTGAGACGCTAGACGCGAGACGCGAGACGCGAGACGCGAGACGCAAGACGCGAGACGCAAGACGCGAGACGCGAGACGCGAGACGCAAGACGGTAACGTCAAAGGTCAAACGACAGTCGTCAAACGCGAGACGCGAGACGCGAGACGCTAGACGCGAGACGCTAGACGTTAACGTCAAAGGTCAAACGTCAAAGGTCAAAGGTCAAACGTCAAAGGTCAAACACAGATGCAATACTTAAATATTCCAAGCTCAATAATCAATACTTATAAACATGAAGACAATTAAGAGATCAATCGACATAAATGCTCCGAAAAAAAAAGTATGGAGCGTAATGCTGGACAAACATTATACTAAAATCTGGTATTCACAATTCAGTGAAGGGTCTTATGCGGATACTGACTGGAAACCCGGCAGCAAAGCGTTGTTTAAAGATGACAGTGAAAGCGGTCTTGTAGGTAAAGTGATTGTAAACGATCCGAATGAAAAAGTTTCGGTTGAATATATGGGCCTGGTCATTGCAGGCAGGGAAGATTATGAAAGTGATGGAGCAAAGAGTGTTAAAGGCGGACGGGAAACATATATTCTGTCAGAAAAAAACGGAGAAACTCATCTTGAAATAGAATGTGATATGTCACCTGAATATTTTGATGCCATGTCATCTTCATGGGAAAGAGCTATGATAAAAATAAAAGAATTATCAGAAGTAAAATAATTGTTTTGTAAGTCAAGGTTCAATTTTAAAAATTATAATTAAACAGAAAGGAATTAAAAAATGAAAAAAATAGCAGCGTGTCTCTGGTTTGAGAATCAGGCAGAAGAGGCAGCGAAGTTTTATACTTCAGTCATTAAAAATTCAAAAATGGGAAACATTACACATTACAGTGATGAAGTTGCAAAGGCTTCCGGAGGGCAGGCGGGCTCAGTGATGACAGTTTCATTCGAGCTTAATGGCTATGACTTTCTCGGCCTCAACGGCGGTCCGCAGTTTAAATTCACCGAAGCAGTATCATTCATGCTTAAATGCGACACACAGGAAGAAATTGATTATCTTTGGGAAAAACTTTCAGAAGGCGGAGAAAAAAGTGTTTGCGGCTGGCTCAAGGACAAATTTGGGCTGTCATGGCAGGTTATTCACGCGGATTTTGACAAGATGATGACCGGAAAAGATCCTGAAAAAGAAGAAAGAGCGATGAATGCTGTGATGCAGATGAAAAAGCTTGACATCAAAAAGATAAGAGATGCATACGACGGTAAATAGTTTAACACAGCTCACATCAGCATATCAGAAAAAAACAAAACTAAGAATTCTAAGAACTCACTGCGAAAGAGTCTACAATAGAGCACTAACTCAAAAAATATTTATTAACAATTAAACAACAAAAAAAAATGACATCGATCAATCCTTATCTGATCTTCAATGGAAACACCGAAGAAGCATTCAATTTTTACAAGTCGGTTTTTGGTGGCGAGTTCACTATGATAATGAGATATAAAGATATGCCTGCTGAAGTACCTAAAGGTGATGCCAATGAGAATGATATAATGCATGTCTCACTGCCGATCGGAAAAAACACGATCTTAATGGGAAGTGATTCTCATGACCCGAAACATAAAACGACAGCCGGGACGAACTTCAATATCTCGGTCAATGCCGACAGCGAAAAAGATGCTGATAAGATCTACAAAGGACTTTCTGAAGGCGGAAAAGCAACAATGCCGATGGCAAAGGCTTTTTGGGGAGCTTATTTTGGTATGCTTATGGATAAATTCGGAATTCAATGGATGGTAAGCAGCGATGACAAAGAGATACAGTCTTCCTGATATAACACTCTGAAAGAAAATCTTTCATAACATCGGATCAAAAGATCCGGTGTTGTGAACCTGAATACTATAAGAAATTAAGAGCTGAAGATGTAAGTAAGAGCTAATCACCGGTCGGCTTTATTGAACTTGTCTCCATCATCAGCATAACAGTTTTCCTTGGCGCTCTCGGCCGATGTATCGTCCCTTTTGGAATTGTCACTCCCTGATTCGGATTTAATTCAATTGTCTGATCCTTAAGGTCGATCAGCAATTGTCCTTCAAGTACAAAGAAAAACTCATCATCATTGTCATGCTTATGCCAGTGAAACTCTCCTTCGACTATTCCGATCCTTACCACGCTATCATTTACCTGTGTTAATGTCTGATTGAACCACTTGTCTTTTACATGACTTACAAATTCGGGGATGTCAATTTTTTCCAGATGCTTGTAACGAACATCCATTCGTGTGACATAGTTAAATTGTTTTTCCATAATGATAATTTTGAAAGTAAGTAAAAAAATTATTTGACCGGCATTACTCTGATCGTTGATACAAGATCTTGTTTTAATATTACTTTGTGAATCGGGGTGGCTTGATGAAAAAGTAATATTAAAAAAATAAAGATTCAATAAATTTACAGATACAAGAATAAAAACTTTTTTATTAAGGAAGCGTACTTGAATTATCGCAAGTAACTCTTTTCTGAATTCATGCAAGCAAATGTTTTTAGTATATTTTCTCAGGATTAAAAAATCAAATGGAACTTTCGACCGGACAATATTATGGTAAAATACTGAAGTCAATAGATCTTGGCGGACTTATAATTTCAAAGTCCTGCTATCAAGACAGTTCCTCATTACCCCTGCATTATCATGAGAATCCTTACTTCTGTTATGTGCTCAATGGAAATTATTCCGAACACTCGGTCCGGAATGATTTTACATGTTCAAAAGGCGATCTGATTTTCCACCCGCAGCATACAGAGCATCACAATAACTTTTCAGAAAATTCCGCAACATGCTTCAACCTAGAATTTTCCGAAGTCTGGATAAGCAAGTTCACTGAAACAAAATTGAATCTGAATTCAATTCAGAAATCAAACGATCACCGCATTCAAAAGTCAGTGCAGAAGATCTACAATGAACTATGTAACTATGATGATCTTTCTTCTTTAATGATCGAAGGTTTGATGCTTGAGACAATTGCAGGCTTTTCAAGAAATAATTCCGGAAACAGATCTGTTCCTTTTTATTTAAGAAAAATCACCGAATATCTTAACGATAATTATTTCACCAACTCTTCTTTAATACACCTCGCTCAGATAGCAAATGTTTCACCCGAACATTTAGTCCGGGAGTTCAGAAAAAGTTTTGGAATGACAATTGGAGAATATATGCGGCAGCTCAAAGTTAAAAGATCATGCCACATGCTGCTGCATTCCGATAAAGTCCTTTCCCGTATTGCATTTGAAGTTGGCTTTTCGGATCAGAGTCATTTCAACAGAGTTTTTAAAAAGCAAACCGGTCTTACCCCTCTTCAATACCGTTCATCAAAATAATATCAATTCTATTCTAAAGTATCAGTCCCGTTCTATAATTTCTTTATAAGTTTTATTAATTTTGAATTGTCTTTCTTTAATAAAAACGGGTACATATGAAAAAGAAGATCTTAATTAACCTGTTCTGCTTTTTAAATTTACTTTACAATGGAATGTCATATTCACAAAACACGCAAACCGACAGTGTGAAAATCGACTACCCGAAGATATATGCTTATTGTCTGGATGGAGATGTAGCCTCTGCTATTACTGCTCTGGATAAGATTGACATTAACAATCTTTCAGAAAAAGACAGGAATTTTTTGACACGGTTTGAAAACAGATTCATCAATAATACTGACGCTGATTCTCTCAACAGTTTTCCTTCGCCGATCGCGGATCTTCAGAAGATCTATCGTAACTACTGGAGAACATCATTGCTCGACAATTCAAAAAACTATGATACGCTTTTACTTAATGACCTTGCGAACTTTTTGACGGATGATCCTAAGATCGCCGGGACACTTATTGAAAATGAAGATACTTTAAACACATATTACATAAAATATATTGAGTCAAAAGGACTGCATACGACGGGTTTTGGAAAAACGGGAAAATATTATGACCTGCTTGTATGGGCAGCCGAAAGGGATACAACTTATAATTTCTTACTTCATAACGAGAACACAAGCGCTGAAGTAGTTTTTATGGAAGACTTTATTTCACTTGGCTGGCAGGAATATGCAACACTTGACAGACATTATCCGGGGGGCTGGGCGACAAAGAAAGCTTTGTATTGTGTAAGGAAAGCTTATGACCTGGAGAGTGAACAATTTCTTGTCAGCTATCTCGCGCACGAGAGCCGGCATTTTGCCGATTACAAATTATTTCCGAAACTCAAAAGCACAGATCTGGAATACAGGGCAAAGCTTACCGAGCTTAGCATGGCAAAAACAAGTTTATATAAAAGATCATCCAGGTCCATATATACTTTCAAGACCAAAAGTTGTTTGGAATTCCAAAACAAAATAATTTGTAATGTGGCTTCATCTTGATAATAATTGTTGTATTTATCGTTATGTTGGTGTAGCAACATCATCAACTCAAAATGGAAGATTTACATTTATTGATTCTTTTCAACCAGATGGAATTCCATCACTTTATATCAATTTATATCAAGATAAAAAAATGGAATAGTAAATGGAGTTTATTTTGTTAGATCATGTAATAATCAATATGTTGGAATTAGTAAATAAGGACATACTATTTTTTATAGAAATAATC
>JBDTLQ010000047.1:0-12163 GCA_039934715.1 Ignavibacteria bacterium
GATGGGATACATATTATTTGGTGTGACTGTGAAGGGAAGTTATCTGTTCCTGTTTCTCGGTACGATCTGTTACCTGATGGCAACGCTGAGCATGGGAGTTTTTATTTCTACCATCGCGGATTCACAGCAGGTAGCGTTTCAGATGGCGCAGCTGATATCGCAATTGCCTACAGTGATATTGTCGGGATTTATATTTCCGATTGAAAGCATGCCATGGCCGATACAGATATTATCAAACATAGCTCCGGCGAAATTTTATATAATCATTCTGAGAGATATTCTTATTAAGGGTGTCGGCTTTGAAGTTTTCAAAATGCAGATGCTGTATCTTCTGATCTTTGCCGCGTTCTTCATTACGATAGCTACAATTAAAACAAAAAAAGCAAATTCCGTATGAGGATACTCAGGATATTTATCATTAAGGAATTTCTCCAGTTTATGCGTGATCCGAAAATGTTCATGGTCGTCCTGATAGCGCCCGTGATACAATTGATCTTCCTTGGCTATGCTGCCAACCGCGACATAAAAAATATTCACACAGCATTATTTGATCAGGATAAATCCGCTATAAGCAGAGACTTCATCGAGAGTTTTGAAAAGTCGGGATATTTTTCGGTGGATTATAATGTAAGCAGTTATACTGAAATGACAAAGCTGATAGATGAAGGAAAAGTTCTGATCGGGATCACAATTCCATACGATTTCGGAAAAGACATTAACAGCAGGCGGACCGCGAATGTCCAGATGTTGTTTGACGGATCGGACGGTAATAAGGCATCCATCGCGGCAGGTTATGTGCAGGGTATAGCTGCGGGTTTTGCAAAAAATATTTCGCTTGAAGAAATTGAAAGAGCGGGAATTAAAACCTCGATCGTAGGTACCATCGAACCCGAAACGAGAGTATGGTACAATCCGAATCTTACAACAAGAAATTACATGCTGCCAAGCATTGTAGGACTGATACTTATTATCATTACAACTAACATGACATCTCTCGCGATCGTAAAGGAAAGAGAAATTGGAACGCTCGAACAGCTGATAGTCACTCCGATCAAACCTTACCAGATGATACTCGGAAAGCTTGTTCCGTTTTCAATTGTAGGAATTGTAGCTGTGACACTTGTTCTATCTGTAATGAGATTCTGGTTTGGGATCGAGATCAAGGGAAGCATAGTGTTCCTGTTTTTCTGCTCGTTCATTTTTATGCTGTCTACACTGGGGCTTGGATTGTTTGTCTCGACAATTTCAAGAACGCAGCAGCAGGCAATGATAACATCCGCGTTCCTTGTTATAATGCCGATGATCTTTCTCTCAGGGTTTTCATTTCCGATAGAGAATATGCCACAGATCATTCAGTATGTCACATATATAATTCCGTTAAGATATTTTATTATAATAATAAGAGGCATCGTCATCAAGGGCCTAGGCTTTAACGACCTGTGGAGGGAACTAGCTGTTCTGTTTGCTATGGGAGTTACTATACTTACTTTGAGTTCGATGAGGTTTAAGAAGAGGCTGGAGTAGCGAACGTAAAATTTCAAATATCAAATTTCAAATGTCAAATATTTTAGAGACTTTTAACTTTCTCGCCTCGCTTCGCTTCGGCGAAGCGGGCAACTTTCAACTGTCAATTGTCTTCAAGCTTTATTCTTTCTTCAGGTGAGGTCATTACTATAAGCGAGTCGCCGGGAGTTACTTCGTAACTGTCCTGCGGCTTGAAGAGGAAATCACCATTAGAGTTAACCCCGAGCAGCAAAGTATCTTTCAGATCATCGATCTTAAGCTGCCCTATCGTTTTTCCTTTATGCTCTTCTGTAATATCGATCTGCTCAATACGGATATTCTTGTCTTTATCTCTGAGCATTACATCAAGAAAAGTTGTGACACCTGGTCTGAGCATTTCCGAAGCCATTCTGAGACCGCCGATATAATTCGGAGATACGATAGTGTCAGCGCCGGCGATCTTTAATTTTTCCTGATTGGAATGGTTCAGGCACAATGATACTATTTTTATCTTAGGGTTAAGTCTTTTAGCAGAAAGCGAGATCACGAGATTAAGGTTGTCGTCCATTGTTGAAGCGAAAAGTCCTTTTGCATTTTGAACTCCGGCTTTAGTCAATACCTCATCACTTGTTGAATCTCCTTCTATATAAAGCTGCATGGGAAATTTTTTCCTGACCTCCTTGATAATGACCGGATCGATCTCAATAAAAACACAATGTCTTTCGGTAGCGATAAGTTCGTCAATGATGTGCATGGCATGCTTACCGACTCCGCATACAATATAATGATCATGAAGCCTGGTGATTGTTTTTTCCATTTTTCTTTTTTTATAAGATTCTCTTAAATGACCTTCAATGATGATCGCGGAGATCGTCGAAACAAAATAAGTCAGAAGGCCTATGCCTGCAAAGGCGAGGAACATGGTAAAGGCTCTGGCACCTTCGTATTGTTCAAGGTTAATAATTTCATAACCTATTGTAGTAATGGTCACAACGGTCATATACAGACAGGTAAAAATATCGATCTGTCCTTTTGTAATAAGGAAATATCCTGTGGTGCCTATTAAGAGAATTATGAGAAGCGCACCACCTGCCTGTAATAATCTTTTCCCTAATGTCGAATCCATTAATTAAAATTATACATAAGTATTTGGAAAAAAAATTGAAAAGTGAATATTTAACAAGAAATAAAATATATACTTTTGTACTTATCATTTTAAAGTGACTCTCTATAAAAAAATTAAGCAGACGGAAAAATAATTCATGGCAAAAGGCACGGACAATATACAGGAAATGCAGAGCATGATTCAGGATATGAATTATGTGAATGAATTAACGCAGAGGATCTCTGAAAAGAAACCGCTTCAGACCCTGTTGAAAGAGATAATGGAAAGCTGCAAGGTCCTGATGAACGCGGAAGCAAGCTCTCTTTTAATTTATGATCCTGAACAGGATTATCTGCACTTTCAGGTTGCGACCGGGGACAAAAGTGAGGCAATGAAAAATATTATCTGTAAAATGGGAGAGGGGATAGCCGGATGGGTTGCGCTTCACCGCGAGCCGCTGCTTATTGAAGATTGTTATAAGGATCCGAGATTCAATAAAGAAGTTGACAAGCTTTCGAATTTCAGAACGAAGTCAATGATATGCGTTCCTATGATCCATAAGGAAAAGCTGATCGGTGTGATACAGGTAATCAATAAAAAGGACGGAGGCTTTTTTAAAGAAAGAGACCTCAACATTTTCAGAATACTCGCTTCACAATGCGCCATATCAATTGAGAACGCGAAACTTATCGATATACAGGTACAGCAGGAAGTTCTTAACAGAGAACTTAAAACCGCGAGGGAGATACAGCAGAATCTGCTTCCGTCAAAGATTCCCGAATTCAACGACCTTGATGTTTCAATGATACTGATCCCTGCTAAACAGATAGGCGGTGATTACTATAATATTTATCCTGTGATACCAAACCAGACCCTGTTCTTTGTATGTGATGTTTCAGGAAAAAGCATATCCGCTGCTCTGATCGTTTCAACAATATTCTCATCTATCGTAACATACTTTAAGCTTAATCAAAAATTCAATCTGCTGGAATTTGTAAAATGCCTTAACAGGGTTCTGATAGATTCCACTACGGATGAAAAGTTCGCCACATGCTGGTTTGGTCTGTATGATCATAAAGAGAAAACTTTACGAAGCTTAAACGCCGGTCATAACACGATCTATGTAATAAAGGAAAACGGTGAGCTGATAGAACTGCAGAAGGGCGGAATGATGCTCGGGTTTTTTGGTGATGTAGGGTTTGAATTTGAAGATCTGAAGCTGCAAAAGAATGATGTGATACTTTTGTATACTGACGGAGTTCCTGAAGCAATGAGTAAGAATAAAGAATTTTACGGGGATGAGAGGCTTATTGAGTTTTTAAAAATAAATTCAAATAAAAAATCAGATCAAATATTAAAGCTGCTTCTTCGTGATGTTCAGAATTTTGCCAAAGGGGCTGAACAAAGTGATGATATAACGTGCGGGGTGATTAAGATACTTTAACGTCAGACGCTAGACGCTAGATGCGAGACGCTAGATGCGAGACGCGAGACGCGAGACGCGAGACGCGAGACGCTAGACGTGTCAAGCGTCAAACGTCAAATGTCAAATGTCAAATGTCAAATATCAAATATCAAATATCAAATATCAAATATCAAATGTCAAATGTCAAATGTCAAATGTCAGAAATTAAATTTAATAATTCTATGAACTCCACACTCTCACTCCATACTCAACACTTATTTTTCTCTATAAAAATTCGAGCCTATCAGTATGAATTCTTTTGTGATATTAGAAAGCAGCTTAAGGCTTTCAAGTTGTGACAGCTGCATCTTTAAGATCTCGGATCTGATCTTTGATGACTTAACAGCGTCGCCATAATCATACTTCTTTACCACCGCGTCAACTTTTTTCAAATTTTCCCTGAGAGTAAGTTTATGTTTCTCATATTGTTCTTCTGTAAACTTCATAAATTTATTTATGATATTAATATGAGCTTTACGATCACTCTCGAGAGTGTTATGAAGTTTCTCGTTTACTTTACTTTGCATATCTTTGATCTCATCTTTAAACTGTTCCCTGATTTCCGTCATATTGATCATAGCAAGATTAGCGTCCTGAAAATCTTCCCATACGTCTTTGAATTCCTCAGCACCATTTCCTCTGCCATGCTGATCGTGATTTCCCGGGGGTAAGCCTTTTGAAGGCGGCTTTGCTGAAGGCGGAGGATTGTTCGTGTCGGTTTTCTTTTGATCAAGAATTGACGTGATCTCGGTTATGTTATCCTGAATTTTTTTATTCTGATCTTCAACCTGATTTACAACAACGAAGCCATTTGTTAAAGTATCAAATATTACCAGGCTCCATGCTTCATCACAATTTCCCGGAGGAGACACAAGGCTGTCAAGAACCGGTGTAAGATCTCTATTTAAGATGAAACCGTTTCTGGGTTGGGAGTAAATATTATTTGTAAAAAGGAAAAGTATTAAGGCAATGAGAAATCTGAGCTTAATGTTCATATGATAATTTAATTGGAGCGGGACAGTCCAAACTTAATTAAAAAAATTTTATGAATATGTATAGAAAAGTATTTAGATGTTACCGGATGTAACTCCGCGAACAGCAATAAAATTCGTGAAGCCAACATTTTTATTTGAACGCGGTTTGCACAGATCATAGCTGATTAACGCGGATAATCTCAGATGCTAAAAAAACTTTTTCAACTTTGATTGTGACCTTAGAAAAATCCGCTATTTCTCCGTTCAATCAGCTTATATGTGTTCAATATTTTCTGAACGCTGATTACACAGATCGTAACTGATTTACGCGGATAATTTCAGACGTTAAAAAAGATCTTTCAATTCCAATTTTAACCCTTAAAAAAATCCGTTATTTTTCCGTACAATCAGCGTTATCAGCGTTCAATTTTTTTTATCATGTACGTAAGGAGATACTGAGCTGTCAGATGAAAATTATATTAGCATTGTATCTGTATAGTAGCTATTTTTTCCCGTTCAGAAATTATGAACTAAATATCATTATAGGTAAAATTGAAAAGATCAAAGCTGATAAAGATTCTGAGAACATTCTCACCGCGGGAGATGAAAGAGTTTGATAAGTTCATCAGCTCGCCTCTCTTCGGATGCAAGAATTTCGTTATAAGGTTCTTTAAAGAAATAAAAAAACATTATCCTGAATTCAGTCCTGATGATATTGAAAAGGAAAAGATATTTAAAAAACTTTACGGGAGTAAAAAGTATAATGACGGACTGGTCAGAAGAATGACTTCAGATCTGATGAGAATGTCGGAAGATTTCATGATGTACAGCAGTTTCAGAGCGACGGAATCTTTCAGGAATGTTTGTTTTCTACATGAGCTCAGGTTAAGAAAGCTCGACGATATTTTTCTGATCAAATCCGGCAGGCTGCTCTCCGAAATTAAGAATTCGAGTATTGATAACCTTTCTCTTATGAACAAATTCTTTATTGAGAATCAGAGAATAAATCTTTTTATAAAAGGCAAAGAGAATATGCTGCTTGAATCTTTGTTCGCAGGATCCGACGCACTGATTGGTTTTTTTCTGTCTGCTCTTAATAATAAAACACAGGTCATTCACGGAAGAAGAAGGGCAACAAAGACAGGTACCGAACCTGTGCTGTATGATAATTTCATGAAGCACTTCGACTATCCGGGTTACATAAAGAGTATTGAAACTGTAGACACCGCGGAAGCTTTTTTTCTAAAGGCAAATTATTATTTCCATCTTATGAGCATTGACAAGGATGATGTTGAAAGCTATCAAAAGTGCAGACAGCTTGTGCACACTGATTCAACCCATCTTCGGGATGTTTCCAGGCAGAATTATATTCTCTCGCTTGCTAACTTTTGTTCGGGACAGGTAATGGATAATAATTATGATTACCTAGACGAATATTTTTACAATATTGAAATAATATTGAAAGAGAATTTATTTCTTTCAAATGCCACTGTTATAAGCCCGGGAATAATAAGAAGGATAATCTTATTTTCAATGATACAGAAACAGGCCGGTTATATTGAGAATTTTGTAAAAGATTATTCAAAATATTTTAATCCTATGCACAAAGATGATCTTATTAATTATTGCAATGCTGCCGTTCACTTTGTAAATAAAGATTTTGGAAAAGCACTCGAGCATTCTTCAATGATAACGCACCTGCCCTCCGAGTTCATTAAGGATATCAAAATTCTTAAGATAAAGATCTTTTACATCCTGAATTATTCCGATTCATTCATATCCGAAATAGATTCTTTCAGACATTACCTCTCTACGGAAAATGGTTTTAACGAAAGAAATATATTAAAAGGAAGGAATTTCATAAAATTCATTTTAAAGTTATCGAAATTAAGAGACAATAGGCTGGCAACTGATCTTTCAGTATTGATAAGAGAAATTATGGACGAAGATAAGATTAATGAAAAGCTCTGGCTTGTGGAAAGCGCGAATGAACTTTGATCGGAAGTACAAAAAAAAGATCCGTCAAAATATGTTTGGCGGATCTTCAAATAAATGAATATTGAAAAAATTATCTTTTTCTTGTGTAAGTACGTGAATAAGATTTATCTTTATAGCAATTATTCTTTAGCTGGAAATACAGTTTTTTATAATTGACCTTTTGTCTTTTGTAATACTTTTTGTTCTTGCTGCTTTTACCCGCCGAATAGAGATGACGTTTCTTTGTTGTCTTTTTCTTATATGAAACTTTACGGACTTTATCTTTTAATACATCCACTTCTGTTTTAAGACGTTCATACTTATCTTTTACTATATCAAGATCCTGGGAAAGATCTTTATTCTCGACCTTAGACTCGGCGATCAGACTTCGGTTCTGAATGTTTATTCTATACGAGTCATAAAATAAATATCCGAGAACTCCGCTGATGCAAACGAGCAGTGAGAAAATTGCAATCTGCAGCTTTGACAGGTTGTTAAATAATTTCATTTTTAACCTCTTTGATTAAATTTAAAAATGTTTTGTAAATGTTACGTTATTGAACGGGGAAAGTTATTGATTTAAATTTACGGCTTTAGATTTTTAATAACAATATTTTTTTTCTTAGACTTTACCGCGAGAGATGTCACATAACCTTTGGCTATATCAATATTAAACAATGACCACTCGTTCTTTTTTTTGTCATTATCTTTTATCCATGATATTTGCGGTTCATCTCCCGGCTTGAATGAGACAGAAAAATCTGCAAGCGGGTATGAAAGCCCGTATCCCAATGCCTTTATGAACGCTTCCTTCCGCGTCCAGCAGTTGAAGAATGAAAGAGGTATCTCACCCTTCTTAAGTTCTGCGAACTCAGTATTTTCTTTTATGGAAAAATACCTTTGAGCTATCTCAAAAGCATCGGGCATCTTTTTAATATGTTCAGTGTCAATGCCCAGCTCATCATTAAGTGTTACAGCGTAAACTGCCAGTGATCTTGAGTGTGAAACGTTAAATTTCAGGATCGAATCTTTGATGTAAGGTTTGCCTTTTTCGGAATATGAAAATGTTATTGAAGAAGGATCTGTGATCAAATACTCCGACAATATCTTTCTCAGTGTTGAACGGAATACGATATAATTTTTTTTATCCTTATCAAATTTGAACCTCTTTGCCTTCAATATCTCAAACTCAGATAATACTTCCCTGAATGATTCAATTTCGTTCACGACTACTTTTGAATCAATTGAATAGATGTGAATTTCATTACCGGGTATCTGCATTGCGGATGAGGTTGGTGAAACTTTTGTAAAAGACTTTAAACTTTTTCTTTGCCCGCTGAAACCTTTTTAACATTCATTATTCCGTTAGACTTTGGTTTTGCCGCTGCTTCATTGTTTGCTTGAACAAGAACATCGTTGAGCTTCTTTGCAAATTCCTTAAGCATTGGTTCTTGAACTATCGAACGGTGATCTGTTCCCGGAATGACATAATAATCTAATCCTCCCCCCGCAAGCGTCTGCCATTTGTCTTTGTATTCTTTTTTGGTTTCCGCACATTCGATAAGAGTGATCCTGCCCGGATATTTCTTCGCAACGTATCTGTCCTGCGCTTTGAAATGAATCTGTTTTATCTCGTTAAAAAGTTTTTGTCTTTTACTGCTCGTCATAAGTTCGTACTTATCTTTAACTCTTCGGCTTACTTTTCCTGAAACATATTTTAAATAATTCGAAGCGACTGCAAAGAATTCTCCGGTCTTCAGATGTTCTACCGATCGTACAATGAAATGCTTCGTATTCCTTTCCTGCGGAATGTGATCTTTAGGAGTTTCAGTGAACGGGGGCCAAGTGTCAAAAATACTTAAGAGCGCGATCTTCTGTCCCTGCTTTGTCAGCTGCTGAGCAACATCAAAAACCACTCTCCCGCCGAAACATCTTCCGCCCAAAAGGTACGGACCATCCGGCTGTAATGATTGTATCTCTTTTACAAAGTGCGCGGACATATCTTCGATCTTATTGTGCGGCGGCTCCTTGCCATCCAGTCCTACTGATTCAAGAATATAGAACGGCTGATCATCGGGAATATATTTTATCAGATCCTGAACTTCCAATGCTGTGCCTGCAGCCGGCGGAACATAAAAGAACGGAAGCTTTGATCCACCGGGCTTCACCGCGACAAGGGATTTCCACTGAGGCTTCCAGCCTTCATCCTTTAATATAATTGCAAGCTGCTCAATGGTAGGAGACGCGAACAATATTGACAGCGGAAGTTTTTTTCCTGTAAGCTTTTCAATGTAGCCAAACAACCTTAATGCAAGCAAGGAATGTCCGCCAAGGTCAAAGAAGTTATCCTTTATACCTACAGGCTTTTTTCCGAGAACTTTTTCCCAGATCTTTACAAGCTGGAGTTCAAGTGTGTCCCTCGGTTCAATATAATTATTCCCTTCAGTATCTCTGATCGCTTCCGGCTCGGGAAGCGCGTTCTTATTAACTTTTCCCGATCCCGTAAAAGGGATCTCATTTATCATAACAAATTCCGCCGGGATCATAAAATGAGGAAGCTTTATCCGGAGCTGAGCTTTAAGTTCAGTGATAGAAAACTTATTTTCATCATCGGCAACAATGTATGCGATCAGTCTTTTATCACCCTCGTTATAATCTCGCGCAATTACGACAGAGATCTTAACACCTGTAAATTTATTTATTACATTTTCAATCTCACCGAGTTCGATCCTGAATCCTCTGAGCTTTATCTGATTATCTTTTCTTCCAAAGTATTGAATGTTTCCGTCAGAAAGGAAACGTACAAGATCGCCGGTCTTATATAATTTTGCTCCGTCGTTCTTACTAAACGGATCAGGGATAAATCTCTCGGAAGTAAGTTCATCGCGTTTGTAATATCCTCTTGCCACCTGATCGCCTCCGATGTGAAGTTCACCCGGGACACCGACCGGTACCGGTTTCTCATAACTGTCTAAAATGTACGCCTGAGTATTGGCGACTGGTTTTCCTATAGGTACAGTGGTGAGCTTTGTATCTTTATCACATTTCCAGTAAGTGACATGCACAGAAGTTTCAGTAGGTCCGTATAGATCATGAAGTTCGAGATTCTTGAATTTACTGAAGAATAAATTCTGAACTGGAATAGTAACCTCTTCACCGCTGCTTACAAACAATCTTAACGAGGTACATTTTTCTATTCCGCTTTCTTCAAGGAACATAGCGAGCATCGAAGTGACAAAATGTATTATAGTAATTTTCTTTTCAATGACTGCATCCAATAAGTATTTATTGTTCTTATGTCCTTCAGGAATTGAGAACACCAGCTTCGCGCCACAGATCAAAGGCATGAACAATTCAAACGTCGATACGTCAAAGCTGAAAGATGTCTTTTGAAGAACAATGTCTTCAGCCGTGCATTTGAGATAATCTTTTATCCATAGTATCTGATTTGTAAGTCCTTTATGAATGTTTACAACACCTTTAGGATTACCGGTCGAGCCGGATGTATATATTACATAAACCATATTCTCCGGACTGATTACGACATCAGGAGACTCTTTTGATTCTCTTAGTATATTTTTAATATCAGAATCCAGATAGATAACCTTTGCATCATGACTTTGGATAACTTCAGCTAGATTTTTTGCCGACAGAATAATTTTGATCTGCGAATCATTGATCATATAATCAACGCGCTCCTGAGGGTATGAAGGATCGATCGGAACATAAGCTCCGCCCGCTTTCATAATGCTGAGCAGACCTATCTCCATTTCAAGCGAACGGTCAATGCAGATCCCAACCATACTCTCAGGTTTTACTCCGAGCTTAATAAGATAGTTGGCAACACAGTTAGTGGTTTCATCAAGCTCCCTGTATGTCATGCGCTTGTCTTCAAATTCTATAGCAACCGAATCCGGAGTCCGCTTTGCCTGATCTTCAAACAATTTATGAACAGGTTTCTTAACCGGATAATCAACTTTTGTATCATTCCATTCAAACAGTATCTTATCCTTTTCTTCTTCGGCTAAAAGCGGTATGTCACAAATTTTTCTTTCAGGATCTTTTGAAATGTTTTCGAGAAAGGTTTTGAAATTAGAAACTAAATGTTCAATAAAAACCGTACCGAATTTCACGGTATCATAAATAAATTTTACCGAGATGTTCTCACCCGGGGCAATAATTATTGTAAGAGGAAAGTTAGTTCTTTCTATTGCTTTAAGATTATTTATCTTAACACCGGCGATCCCGTTTTCAAGTGTCTTATCCAAAGGATAATTTTCAAAGACCAATATTGTTTCGAATATCTGTGAGCCTCCGGGAAGATCGCTCCATTCCTGAATGTCGACAAGTGAACTGTATGAATACTGATCTCTGTCAATGTGATTCGTCTGAAGCTCTTTGAGCCATGGGATAAGAAGCTTGTCTTTATCAACGTCAGCCCTCACCGGCAACGTATTTATAAACAGTCCTACCATTGACTCAACTCCTTTTAAAGAAGGATTCCGTCCGGATACTGTTCCGCCAAACAATACATCCTGTTCACCGCTGTATGTACTAAGAACATTCGCCCACGTCCCTTGTAGGATCGTGCTTAATGTTAACTGATTTTTCTTCGCGATGCTTTGAAGATCTGAAGTAAGTTCTTTTGATAAAATAAGATCGAGCTCCTTTGTACCTTCTTCAGAAACTTTACCTGAAGCACCGTAAGCATTTAACATCGTCGGAGTATCAAAACCCTTCAGTTCTTTTTTCCAGAATCTTTCAGCCGCAGCCTTATCCTGTTTGTTAAGCCACAGAATAAATTCTTTGTAAGGTAATGATCTCGGAAGTTCTGCAGGGTTTCCGGTTACGAGTGATTGATAAACACTGAATACTTCTTTCTGAATGATGGGATAGCTCCATCCGTCCATTAAGATATGCTGGAACGTCCAGATGAATTTATAAGAATTATCAGTAAGCTTTATCAGTGAGCATCTCATCAGCGGAGCTTTCTCCATTGAAAAAATATCAGCTCTGTCTTTATCTAAAAATTTAACGAACTCGTTCTCCTGCTGCGCTTCATTTAATCCGGTCAGGTCAAGAGAGGTCCATAGCAGATCCGCGTGCTTGTTTACGATCTGAACAGGTTTGGAAATACCC
>JBDTLQ010000048.1:0-12096 GCA_039934715.1 Ignavibacteria bacterium
AATTCTTAATGAGGAAGGTCTGTATGATGAAAAAAATTACAAATCAACGATCAAGATTTAATTATAATTTCATTTCAGGATACTATTATATTTCGTAATTTATTGTCCTTAAAAAAAGTATGACAGAAGAAAAGATCAGGGAAACTCTTTCAAAGATCAAGGAGCCAATACTCAACATTGATTTCGTAAAACTGGATTTTGTAAAGAACATTTCACTCAGCGGAAAAAACCTTTCGCTTACACTGGGTATTAGTAATACCGGTGAAAATATTTTAGACGAAACGAAGGAGAAGATCAGAAAGGAATTTCGTGAATCAATTCCTGAAATTAAATCTGTTGATATTAATTTTGTGACCGGCGTCGCGGATCATAAGAACACAAAAAAATCACTTGTGATGCCGGGTGTGAAAAATACTATCGCTGTCGCGTCGGGAAAAGGCGGAGTAGGCAAGTCAACCGTTGCCGTTAACCTGGCCGTAGCACTCGCGCAGCAGGGAGTAAAGGTTGGTCTTATCGATGCCGATATTTACGGGCCATCGATCCCGTTAATGTTCGGATTGAAAGGCAAACCTAACATCACAAAGGCCGGCGATAAAAACAAACTTGTTCCGATGGAGAAATACGGAGTGAAGGTCATGTCGATCGGTTTTCTGATGGAAGAAGGAAACGCTGTAGTATGGAGAGGTCCGATGGCTTCGAGTGCATTGAAGCAGTTCATGGGCGATGTTGTATGGGGCGAGCTCGACTATCTGCTATTTGACATGCCGCCGGGAACGGGTGACATTCAGCTTACATTGAGTCAGACAATACCATTGACAGGCGCTGTCATCGTTACAACTCCTCAGGAGATCTCAGTCGCTGACGCAAAGAAAGGTTATTATATGTTTGAGAAAGTGAATGTCCCTACTTTGGGCATTATTGAAAATATGAGCTACTATCAGAATGCCGATGGAACAAGAGAGCATATCTTTGGTGAAGGAGGAGGCAGAAGGATGAGTGAAGAATTTAAGGTGAGACTTTTAGGCGAGATACCAATTAATAAAGAAGTTAGACTTGGAGGGGACAGGGGCGAGCCTATCGTGATAAGCCACAAGACCTCAGAGGAAGCTCTTATCTTTACACGGATCTCACGCGAACTGATCCAGGAAATTAACCTGTTAAATACTTCAACTTCAAATGTTTCGGATCTTGTAATTGAAATTTAGTATTGTCTTTGTATGTTCTTTATCGGGTAAAATAAATTTAAAATCTAAATTGCTGCAATGAAAATATTTTTTGTAATAATAATGCTTACGTTAGGGATCTCAGGATGCGGTTCTACGGGCGGTTCCGATTCGCCTTCAAACTCAGTGAAGGATTTTGTGGTGGCATTGAAAGAACAGAATGCAGGCAAGGCATGGAATTATTTATCGGGTAACTCTCAAAAGATGTACAACGATATCGCTAAGAACAGGAATCAAAGCGGAAAGGAATATTTTGAAAAGAGCGTGTCCAATTTGAGCTCGCTTGGAATGATGGGAATGGATTTTGAAGTCGTTGATGAAAAAAAGGACGGTGATAACGCCACTGTGATAATAAAAACAAAGGATCAGAATACTTCTGAGCTTTATTCTGTAAAGGAAGACGGAGTGTGGAAGCTTGATTACGCGAGGACAATCGAGGAAGGAATGAAAAAGGTCGAATGAGATCAACTGTAAAATCTATGATCAAAGGGAATTATAGGTGGAATTAACCTTAGAAAATGTTGAAAAAGTATTAAAGGAAGTCAGGCCATATCTTCAGATGGACAAAGGGGATGTGGAAGTGTTGCGGATCCTTGAAGGTGGCATCATTGAGGTGAGACTGCTTGGCTCATGTAAAGATTGTCCGCTCAGCATGGTCACATTAAGAGCAGGTATTGAAAGAGCATTGATGAATGAGATGCCTTCGATCAAAAGAATAGAGTCAGTAAAATAAATTACGATAAAAGATTTTTTAATTTGCCAAGATCCTTGAACGAACTTTTTCCCGCATCATAACCTGCAACAAATTCCTTTTTGTCCGCAGTCAGATCGAGATATATTTTAATGATGTCTTCAAAAACCGGTTTGAGACCTTTGTTAAATATTCTTCCCGAAATTATGTGTACCCCATTAAATGCAAAAAGATTTTTTTCATCTACATTGGGAGAGCCCCTTCCGAGAAGTTTCATATCATCATCAAATTTAAGATATCTGAAAGTAACCCTGTCCTGAACCGCGATCGTAGCGAGCGGGTCAAGTGAATCATGGCAGATCATCATTCTCCTCAGATCCATATCAGTCTCTACATCGACGTTGATCACAATAAAACATTCTTCATCTTTCAAAAAATCTCCGGCATTAATTATTCCTCCGCCTGTTCCGAGGATTTCTTTTTCAACGATGACATTACATTTAACTCCGAAATCAGTTTTCAAAAAATGATCTGCGAGCTGGTCTGAGAAATGGTGAGCATTTATTATGATCTCATCAGCGCCGGCATTTTTGAGCCGTTCTATCTGATAATGTATCATAGGAGTATTTCTGTAGTGCACCAATGCTTTGGGGAGTTCGTCGGTATATGGCTTTAATCTTGTGCCGTATCCCGCGGACAGTATCATTGCTTTCATATCTCATTATATTAAAAAAAAAATTTAATTTAAATTCTTATGCTTAGACAAAAAAATGGAACACGGATGACATAGATTGAACGGAAAAAGCCGGATTTGTTTTTTTGTTTTAAAAAAAATCAGTGAACATCTGTTTAATCCGTCTACTCAGTGTTCCATCTGCTCTTACAAAATTTTTCATAAATAAAGGTCAGAATTGTTTTTCTTAATAAGTTTTTCGGCCTGTCAGTGAAAATACGTTTCACCCGTTTTATCAGTGTTCAATAATGTTCAATAACATTGCTGTCCAAATTATTTTTCTCTTTTGAAATTTACATCTTTTATTGTTCCAAAGTGAAATATTTTTTGATTTTTAAAAATTAGCCCTTAAAACTTTTTTTCACCGCAAAGCACGCAAAGGTTCGCGAAGAAATCAAATATTTATTATAAAATGTTCTTTTCAATTAGAAACTTAATCTTTTTGGGCTTTGCGTTCTTAGCGTTTAAAATTGAGTATTTCCAAATGTAAACGTTTTGGACAGATGTGAGTTCAATAAGTTAAATCAAGATCGGAATTAGATTTAAATTTAAACTAATATTAAATATTATTGAGACTAATTTGAAAATTCCGGATTGGGTTTAATAAAAAGGATCATTGAGTATGGCAGGCAAAGAAATACTTTAAAGTATAAGCTTTATAAATTTTTAAAAAAGTACTCTAAGGTAACTGCCGGATCTCCCGTAATAATCATATGGGAGCTCGGAGGATATGGAGATATCATGAAAAAAAATGCCATCATATCAGCCGCTCTTAATGTCCGGGGGTACAGAACACATTTTATTGTATGCGACGGGACCCCGGCTGCCTGCATTCAAAGAGGTCTTGAAAGAAATGAAAAGTTGGAAGACTGGGCATTGCGCTGTCCTAATTGTCTGAGAGTAATGAAGCATGTGGCGGTTCAGTACAATGCTGAATATTCATTGGCAGGAGATTATATAAATGATGAAAAGAAAAAAGAGTTCAGGGAACTGTCGGATAAAATAGAGCTTGATAAAATTTTTCATTACAAATATCTGGGTGTTGATGTAGGAATGCTTGCATGGAGCTCGGTCATAAGATACATGAAGGGATATGTAATTGAGAAAAAAGATCTGAAGAAAGAAGATGAAGTTCTTTTAAGAAAATATTTTTACGCGGGGCTGGTGAATACATGCATTGCCGATGAAGTCATAAAAAAATTCAAACCGGTGAGTATATTCGGTTCTCATGGTGTGTATGTAGATTACTCTCCGCCGATTTTGCTTGCATATATTAAAGGGATCAAAGCACTGATATGGTCCAGCGGGTTTAAAGATTTTCTGCATTACTTCACTGTTCCGAAAAAGCCAAACAAACTGGAGTTCAGAGGAATCACTGAACCTGAGTGGAAAAAACGACTGGGTACACCTTTGAGTCGGAAAGAAAATAAAACTCTCGATGATTACATTCATCACAGATTTAACAAAGGAAACAAAAGGGATTTTCTTAACGTGACCTTACCCGAAAGCGCTCAGGATCTGAAGAAGAAGCTTGGCTTTGCGAATGATAATAAGATCGCTTGTCTGTTCTGCCATGTGAGCTGGGATCTGTCTTTTGATCTTTCGGTGATGATATTTGATAATGCGAATCAATGGCTGACCGAATCTCTGAACGCGATATTTGAGATCAAAGATGTGAACTGGATAATTCGTGTTCATCCGGGAGAAAAAGTTTCGGGAAGCCTTTACACCAATGATGATTTTATAAAAGAGAATTTTAAAAATATCCCTGATAATGTAAGAATATTATGGTCGGATTCGGAGATCAATTCGCTTGGACTTTACAATCTCATTGACATTGGGATCACATTATTCGGAACAATGGGAGCCGAGCTGCCGATCCTTGGAAAGCCTGTGATCTCAGGTGGTGAAGCGCACTTCTCGAACAAAGGATTTACCATTGATGCGCGGTCAAAAGCAGAATACTTCGGTCTGTTAAAAAACATTGGGAGTATCATGCCCCCGGAAAAAAAGCAGATCGAGATCGCTAGGCAATATGGATATTCTTATTTCATACAAAGACAGATCCCAATCAATCTAATCAATAAGGAAGAGGGTCATTTCGGAAACATCGATCTGAAAAAGATTGATCATCTGAAACCCGGGAAGGACCTGATTATGGAAGCGATCTGCAATAGTATTATTGAAGGCAATGATGTCATACTTGACGAGAGAATGGTGAAGGAAGTTGAGATAGACGTTTGAGATCTTTATTTATTAGAACACGGATAAGACTGATCTGACTGATATTCACCGATGATTATTTTTAAGAATTAAAAATCAGTTTTAGCCATATATTTTTTGTGCAACCTTTTTTAAGAAAATCCGGCTCTTTCAGTTTGATCCGTTTTATTTGTGTTCTATTATGCTTAGTAGAGATCTATAAGATTGATATTCAGATTTTAATCTTACTTTATTTTCGTTAAATTTGTCTCTGAAATTATTCAACAAAGATGTCATCAGTGAATAGGGGCTTGAGAACCGTTTCTATTATTATCCCCACATATAATCGCGCGAACATTCTTGGAATTACACTGGAAAGCTGTATCAATCAGACCTATCCGAAAGAATTATTTGAGATCATTGTAACAGATAATAATTCGACTGACAATACAAAAGCTGTTGTGGAAGAATGGCAGGCAAAATCAGATGTGCCGGTTAAATATATAATGGAGCCGAGGCAGGGAGCACACATCGCCAGGAATACCGCGGCAAAGAGCGCGAAAGGAGAGATACTTTATTTTACCGATGACGATATGATCGCGGATAAAAACCTGCTTGTGAACATTGTAAAAGTTTTCGATATGAATTTTAATGTAGCGGTCGCGGGGGGAAAAGTTTTACCGAAATGGGAGTTTGATCCGCCGGAATGGCTGCTGAAATATTTTAAGAACGGTTCGCTGAGCCTGATCGAAAAATCAGAAAAGCTTATCATCGCTTCATACGATATAGGGATCTATAGCTGTCACCAGGCAATGCTGAAGGAGGTTCTGTTCAAATGCGGTGGATTTAATCCCGACATTGTAAAGGAAAAACTTATGGGTAACGGGGAAACCGGTCTCAACATAAAAATTCTCGACGCGGGATATAACTTCGCATATGTAGATGACGCGATTTCATATCATATGATTCCTCGTTCAAGAATGACACAAAAATATCTGAATTACAGATTCGGCAATCAGGGAAATTGTGACGGCTTCACCGGTTACAGAAAGAACAGGAACACTAATAAGGAGCTCATAAAACTTATATGCTTTTATCACATCCCGGGAATGTTCAATTATCTTTTCAGATCAATGATAAAGCAAAAAGAGAAAAAAGGCTTGTGGCGTCTGCATAGAGCATATTATCATTACTTTATAAACAGGATAAAATTTGATCTCAAACTTGTCACAGATGAAAAATGGAGAAGCTATGTACTGAAATATGATTATATAAATGATTAGCAACCTTCCGTAAAACCCACCGGCAACTTTTTTTGTAATCGCTAAGTTCCCAAGATCACCAGGTGAAAAATAATTTTTTTTAAATAAGGAAAATAATTTTTTTTAGAGAATGTGTACTTAGTGGTTGTTCTCAAAACAGTCAGGTTTTTGTTTTATTAAATAAAATTTATTCTTTGTATTTTCAATTTAATTATGACACAAATAGAAGAAATTCAGATCAGTTCTGATTTAAAGATCAAAGGTATTGCTCCGATCGATCTGACATTGGATCTTGAAGAAGAGATACGAAAACTGAAAAAGGAAATGAACGCTGTCATACTCGCGCATTATTATCAGGAATCGGAGATACAGGATCTGGCTGATTTTATAGGTGACAGTCTGCAGCTTTCACAGCAGGCTGAAAAGACAAACGCCGACATTATTGTTTTCGCCGGAGTACATTTTATGGCTGAGACAGCAAAGATATTAAATCCGGATAAATTAGTTCTTATACCTGATCTTAACGCGGGCTGTTCACTCGCTGAAGGATGTCCCGCGCCTTTGCTTGAAAAATTCAAACAGAAACATCCGGATCATTTGCTGATCAGCTATATAAATTGTTCCGCGGAAGTGAAAGCGTTGTCAGATATAATCTGTACATCATCCAACGCGGTAAAGATCGTTAATCAGATCCCGCCTGATCAGAAAATAATGTTCGCTCCCGATAGAAATCTCGGAAGATATGTAATAAAGCAATCGGGAAAGGACATGGTCTTATGGCAGGGAGCATGCATCGTTCATGAAACATTCAGTGATAAGAAGATCACGAGATTAAAGTTTGAGAATCCTGAAGCTCTGCTGATCGCGCATCCGGAATGTGAAGAGGTAATTTTAAGCAAAGCTGATTTTATCGGTTCAACCAGCGGTCTGCTTAAGTTTGTTACGGAATCGCCCGCAAGTGAATTCATCGTTGCGACAGAACCCGGGATCATTCATCAGATGCTTCTGAAAAATCCCGATAAGAAATTCATACCCGCCCCGCCGGAGTCAAACTGCAACTGCAACGAATGTCCTTATATGAAACTGAATACTCTTGAGAAACTTTATCTCTGCATGAGAGACAGAAGACCGGAAATAAAACTGACTGATGATGTTTTGAAGAGAGCACTGAAGCCGCTGCAGAGAATGCTTGAGATGAGTTAAAAAATAAAATCTCTATTCTATTAAATAAGCCGGATTCTGTTCTTCTTAAAAAGAAGGACAATCATTTATCTTATCTTTACATTACTATAAAGATTTTTGCGATCTACCCCGAGAATTGTGAAGCGAGCAGAGCTTCATTCTCTATACGCGATCTTGCTCCGGATGAGGTTTGTCGATCCCGGAAATTGCTCTCCGGATGGTAGGCTCTTACCCTGCCTTTTCACCCTTATCCCGCAAGCGGGACGGTATATTTTCTGTGACACTTTCTGTCTTACAAATTTGCATTTGTAAAGCCCGGGAATTTCTCCCGGCATCCCTGCTCATTTGAGGAGTCCGGACTTTCCTCACATCTCCATAAAGGAGACAGCGCGATTGTCTTAATAGAATAGAGAGAATTTATTTTTAAAGAACAGTTACTGAAACAACTATTTGGTTAAAAAATTAATTCAGGAATTTTTTGAGAAGGACATTAACTGTGTTCTTGAGCTGCATGCTCGTCAAGAGCTTCATTGGCTAATCTGTCAGCCACTTTATTCTTATCACGCAAGATGTGATTTAGCGAGAACTTCTTGTTTAACGATCTGATCTCTTTCCAAAACTCCAGAGAAAGCTTTATCATATCGGGATTTCTTACTTTATATTGACCGTTGATCTGCTTTACCATCAGCTCACTGTCACTGAAAAAATTTATTTCATCAAAGTCGTTTGTGATGGTCTTTAAAAGCTTAACACCTTTTATCAGAGCAGAATATTCGGCATTATTATTGGTGACTTTTCCTATGAACTCTTTGTGAGTAATTATCTCATTCCCATCATCATCATTGATGACAATTCCGATTGACGCTGAACCGGGATTTCCTCTCGAGGCTCCGTCCGTAAAAACATTTACTCGCTTCACAAAAACAATAATTTACGGATTAATGATTTCTTCGGAGATCAGGATCCTTCCGCAGGACTGGCAGGTAAAAATTTTCTCGGCGCTTTTTATCTCTATCACTCTCTGAGGAGGAATTGAATTATAACAACCCGAACAATTTCCCTTCCTTACAATCGCGGTTGCTTCACCTTTGTAATTTTTATTTATCCTTTCATAAAGCGACAGGCTCGCGGGATCGAGCTTGATGACCAGCTCACCGCGTTTTTCCCTCAATCCGGATTCATCCTGCTTGTATTGTTCATCCAGCTCATTAAGCGAACTTTGCTTTTCGGACAGCTCCGTTTTCATTTCCTGTACTTTAGCATCCAGCCCGGTCAAATCGGTTTCCAGCATTCCTGAAATTTCTATAATGCCCTTAAGCCTCGCTTCATTCTTTTCAACTTCATCAAATAATGAATCAATGGCTTTTACAATTTCATCATACTCCTTGTTATTACGTACACTGAATTTCTGTTCATCATACTTATTTATCTTTTCTTCATATGACCCGTTATCTTTCTTAAGTTTCTCGTCTTCTTCATTAAGTTTTTGAAGAGATTGTTTTTTTTCATTGAGCTCTTTCTCCACAAAATTGATCTTAATCTTTATTGATTCGATTGTATCGGGAAGATCACCTTTTTCCTCTTCAATTTCAGTAAGCTCTTCATCAATATTTTTCAGCTCAAGAAATCTAAGAAGAGTATCCGTCATTTTTGGATGATTGGCCTCGACATTCTCGGTAAAATATTCCTGAAATCTTGAATTGCGTTCATCCTCCGCGCTCATCGGTTCTATATGTTCAACCTTCTGATCATCAGGAGGATTATTAGATTCGCTTTCGCCCTGATTTTCATTAATTGTGTTATATGTCATTATAATATTATAAGTTTAAAGTTTTTTTTATGAAGTGAAATAATACAATTACAATTAATAAATTTTGCTGAGTCGATTATAGTATCGTCCGGTTCTGTATTTATCAAAGCCAGTCTGCTGATCTTGTGAACAGAAGAAAATTCATTCTGAATATCTGACCTGTTGATCCTCTTAAATAATTGCTTAAAACTTAGCGGAGACTTCAGATATATAGTCAGCCCAATAGGTTTCTTCTCCCGCTTCATGAAATCATAAATTTCATAAACAGCTTCATCATAAGGATGATTTTTCAGAAGTGCTGTCACAACTTTATTGATTTGATTCACCGGGCATTCCATTTCAAGCCTTATCTCTTCAGCATAATTCAAACTGTTTTTCTTTCCGTTGAAAGGTCTGGCTTTTTTATTCGGAATGAATGTCCCCGTTCCGCTTATTCTGAAAGAACACATTTCATAATTACCGATCTGACCTGCCCCCGCTTTTGACATTTCCAAAGTCAACCGTTCAACACTATCAGCCGGAATATATACTACTATTTTTTTCCTGTTATCATATCTGAAAAAATCTTCCGCTGAAAAAATTTCTTTCTTTCTAAAAAGTTTTGTCAGCTGATTATTCATCACCGGGATATGCATAAAAAAAAAGTGTATCTTTTATTTAGATACACTTTTGACTTTTAATTCCTTCGTCTGCTCTGAGATAAGGTTTTTTTCTTTTAGGAAACCTGTGTTCCGGATATAGAAACCTATAATTTGCTTTAAAACTCTTTAAATTCATTTTGTATAAAATAAAGACGATGGTTTACAAAAACAAGATAATTAAAACCGGAAATCATATGTTCAGCTTTTTAAAAAGTCTTGCAAGTGGTTTCGCGTTCTGCATTATATAAAAATGCAGCGAAGGCACTCCTTTATTTAAAAGTTCTTCACACTGCTTCACAGCCCATTCAATACCAATGTCAATTACGTGCTCCTTCTTTGCCTGTAACACTTCTGAGGACAGTTCCTCGGGAATTTCTATGAAAAAATTTTTCGGAAGTGATGACAGCTGATTCTTGGAAGTGAAAACTTTCAGTCCAGGTATGATTGGAACATCGATCCCTTCACCTCTGCACTTATTAACATATTCAAAATAATATTTATTATCATAAAACATCTGTGTCACAATGTAATGAGCTCCTGCGTTGACCTTCTCCTTGGCGAACTTTACATCGTTATTAAGATTAGGCGCTTCAAAATGTTTCTCCGGATATCCGCCGACTCCAATGCAAAAATTTGTTGGTGCCGCGTCGAGCAACTCTTCCTCAAGATATTTTCCTTTATTCATATTCACGATCTGATGGACAAGCTCGAGCGCGTAAATGTTGCAGGATCTTCCTTCGGGTATTGGTTTTTTATAACCGGTATCATCGCCTCTAACCGCCAGCACATTCTCGATGCCGAGATAATTCAGTTCGATCAGCGCGTCTTCGGTCTCTTCTTTTGTAAAGCCGTTACAAAGAAGGTGAGGCACTGTATCAATGTTGTATTTATTTTTAATCGCAACGCTGATCCCTATTGTACCCGGTTTTTTACGTTTAACTTTCTTGCGGATCCCCGTCGGTGTTTCCTCATAATGGACCTGCGCAGAGTGAGATGTAACATCGATGAACGGCGGGTCATACTTTATCAGGTCATCAATGATATTGAACAGGATATTAATGTCGCCTCCGCGTGAGATCGGAGTTATCTCAAAACTGATGAGAGGTTTCGTCGCCTTTGCAAAATGTTCTACAACTTTCATAAATTATTTTTGAGAGCACGGATGAAGATTAAAGCCGCCGTCAGCGAGCACATTGTTTACACCTGTCTTGACGTTTATCATCCAAACACTTGTCCTTGTATCACTGCCCGCGTCATATATTATCCTTTCATTATCCACCCATTGAAATGTTCCGACATCACCGCCCTTTACATTCAGATCGTCCTTGCTGCTGCCGTCTGAATTCATCAGGTAAAGTGAGACGTCTTTTTCACCTATGACTACAAAAGCGATCTTGCTTCCGTCTGGAGAAAATCTTGGAACATTAGAACTCGGCAGTCCTTTTGTAAGCGCGGATTCTTTTCCGTTTTCAAAAAGTCTGATGGTGCCTTTAAGATTATTGTCAAAGCTGGCGTAGGCAACTTTTTTATCGTCGGCTGAAACATCGGGTTCAAGGTTGGCCTCATCATTGACACTAATAGTCTGTATATAATTATCAGTCGTGTCGTCGAGATCAGCGACCTTGATCACCTTCGAGGCGTCTTCAAATGTAGAAAAATAAAGTTTGTTGCCGCCGGACGAAAGTACCTGCATGTTTGAATAAGAACCGTCGGATATCAATTCAGGCTGCGCGCCGAAAGCTGCTGTATCGATTGCGAATATTGAGAGCACGTCTTCATACTCGGAATTGAACATGACCTGCTCACCATCCGGCATGAAAGTCGGATAGTAGCCGCTCCAAAGATAAAACGGTGTGATTGGTACTGCGGCATTTACATCGCGGATAAGATAAACCAGTCCTTTGTCGGAATAAAAAACTATCTGCTTTCCGTCAGGAGACCATTTGGGCTTCATGCAGTTTTCCTGAAGGTCAGTAAGCTGTTTTTTATCGGTTCCGTCTTCGTTCATTGTAAATACTTGTATAAATCCTGAACCGGTGTCATTTGAACAGTAAACAATTTTCTTTTTTTGTGCAAAAGAAAATCCTGTAACTATCAAAAGTATAAATAAAACTAATTTTAATCTGAACATATATTAACCGTATAATTTTTAATGATTTTTAAAATACCTAACATTAACTTTTTATTAAAGAGATTTAATAGTCTAATTTTAGATTTTAGATCTTTGATTTTAGATCTTAGATTTTAGATCTTAGATTTTAGTATTAGATTTTAGTATTAGATTAATTTTACATTCGTAAAAATCCAAAATCCAAAATCCAAAATCCAAAATCCAAAATCCAAAATCCAAAA
>JBDTLQ010000049.1:0-12085 GCA_039934715.1 Ignavibacteria bacterium
GCAGGTAGCTTTGGACAATGGAATACAACACTATATCATTAAAGAATCCTTCACGAAAGATCTTCTGTCCTTTTGTATAAGGAAACAGTTTTTCCAACATGACCATGATGACCGCTGCCGAGGAAATAATTACTATTGACCAGACCTGTAATGACATAATTGGAAATCAAAATATATAATTTTCTGTGTTGGCAATGACAATATATACTATTTAAATCAATTTATGAGAAGTATCCGCAAGCAGAATAAATTTTAATAATACATTTGAAGAATCAATGAAACATATCAAGCAAAAACTTTCCAATTGATTATTTTGAAAGAGCAATATCTGAAATTATTTTTTGCAATTCCTTATCAGTAATTGATTCTAATTCGGATTTATCATAAATTGTTACCAAATAAAGTCTATCAATTGTTTTAAAAGACAGTTTATTATAAATTAGAAAAGTAATTACCCGGGCTCCTCCTCTCTTACCACTGCTTTTACTTTTAATTGCTACTCTAATTTTATAAAAATTTTTTCCTAAGTGTGTACCGGCAGTTGGGTTTTTAGTAAGTATTTTACCAAGCTCCGAAATTTCTTTTTTTAGAGAGGGGTATTTCTTGAATAATCTTTTTGCCTGCTTTTCAAATTTATCCGTTGTCCTTATTTCAAGAGGCATCTAAAAATTGTTTTAGAATCTTATAGCTTTTTTCCCCGGATTCGATTTGTTTTATTTCATTCGCTGCTTCGTGTATGTCCATTTTAATTTTTTTAAATTCCAGAAGCTTTTGAAATTCCTTATGGAAACGATTCCATTCTTTAATAGACATTTGAATTGCTTTTTGCTTTCCATTACTATCGGTAAGGTATGTTAAATTAATCTTCATTTTTGAGAGTTTAAAAAAAAATTTTTAATGCCTTCTTAAAATATTAAGTTCCCAATAAATAAAAAAGGGATATTCTATTTTAGATAGCGGCTTCATTTCCGGTATATCTTTTCCACTGAAAAACAAAACCATCCTTATTATCTTACAGCTTTAGATAAATAAAATTAATTCTTTTGAGAAGACCACTCAGACAGATCGTCGCGCTTGGCGGCGGAATGTTTTCAATGGAACCCGGCAACGGATTGCTGGATAAATATCTTTTGAACCTTGTGCCGAAAGAGAAACCGAAGATCTGCTTTATGGGAACAGCAAGCAATGACGGTTTGGAATATCGTGAAATGTTTTACAATTTTTTTTCGAACCAGCAATGTGAACCGTCTCATCTGGCTCTGACCAATCCTCCGAAAAATATCGAAGCGTTTATTATGGATAAAGATATAATCCATGTTGGCGGAGGCAATACAAAACTAATAATGGATACATGGAAAAAAACTGGCGTCGATAAGATAATGAAAAAAGCCTGGGAAGCGGGTATCATTTTAAGCGGCATGAGTGCCGGAGCTATCTGCTGGTTTGATGACGGCATCACCAATCCGTCTCAGGGAAAGTTGACGCGTCTTCCCTGTCTCGGTCTGCTCAACGGAAGCTTTTGTCCGCACTATGATGACAGGGTTGAGCTAAAGGATGCATTCATGAAATTAATTTTAAACGGAACAATTGAAGAAGGATATGGCGCCGAAGACGGAGCAGCGATACATTTTATAGGAACAGAACCCATCAGAGTTGTTACATCGCGTCCCGGTGTTACCGCATTCAAAATTAAGAAAGTCAGAAACAAAATTGTCGAAACACGGATGCCGTCAATTTATCTGGGAAAAGATTCCGATGTAAAGATATCTGAAGTTGAGGACGAACAAATGAAAGTTTTGAAAACGGTGATCTCGTTTGTTGAAAAAATAAATGAGAGAGATGTCGAAGGACTGGCTGAACTGATGTCACCCGATCATGTATTTATTGATTCAATGGGAATTGTGGTCCGGGGTATAAAGGAAATGACAAGTGCCTGGAAAAATTATTTCAAATGGTTTCCTGATTACGAAATTACCATCAAGAATACGTTGCTCACAAATGATTCGGTCGGAATTTTCGGGTCCGCAAAAGGTACCTTTGATACTGATGATTCTTCTGAAAAAGACAAGTTTGAAATTCCCGCTGCATGGAGGGCTAAAGTAAAAGACAATCTCATTTCTGAATGGCAGGTATTTGCCGACAATGAAGTTGTAAGAGACATCATAAAAGGAAACGGGGCAAAAGAAATGATAAAGGAAAAGATCAAGATCCTTAATTCAGTTAAGAATTAAAATAAATTATGGACGACGATAAAGAAAGATTTATTGAAAAGTTAATATCATCAGTTGATAATGATTCATTCATAAAAATAAAACTCGGTAAATATAAAGGCGACGATAAAGAGTTTGAGAATATTTTTGTAAGCAAGATCCTGACAAACGAAGGTCCTAAGCTATCTTTTAAGATGAAGTACACTACAAGGGATATCGTAAAGAATTATGATTTTGATAAAGGGATACGGCTTGTTAATGAGATCCTCGGTAAAGATTTTTTGAGCGCGACTTTATTCACGACAGAAAATGACTTCAACCTGGATCATTCAAAGAAACGTATAGCAACACTTTATATAAAAAAACCATCGCTTCATTCCTCTGAAATACAGCCTCACAATAAAGTTAAATCACGGTTTGTAAATGCCGGGGCAAAATATTTTCATCTGCTGGGAATTACTTCTTCAGATGGTAAAATAAAAGCTGACAAGTATGATAAGTTCAGACAGGTGGATAAGTTTATTGAAATAGTTGATTCGCTTTACAGGTCGTCCGGTCTTTTGGAAAAGGATGAGATAAAGATCATTGATATGGGCTCGGGAAAAAGTTATCTGACCTTTGCAGTGTATGATTACTTCAGTAATACTCTTCACAAAAAATTGATAATGAAAGGTGTTGAGCAGAGAGATGAGCTTGTTGAACTTTCCAATAAGATCGCAGGGGAATGTGAATTCACGGGTCTCAGTTTTGAAAATGTTACAATTGAAAAAATAAATATGCCGGCTGCAGATATCACTATCGCGCTGCATGCGTGTGATACCGCGACTGATGACGCGATCTACAGAGCCATTCAGGCAGGATCAGAAATTATTATCCTTGCACCATGCTGTCAGAAATATGTGAGGAAAAAAATGCAGACGCCGGAAATGCTGAAAGGAATTTTCAGGCATGGCATACTTGAGGAACGTCTGGCGGTTGCACTGACAGACGGCTTACGCGCGCTGACCCTGGAAAATTTCGGATATGATACAAAGATATTTGAATTCATTTCTTCCGAGCATACTGCGAAAAACACAATGATCGCCGCTGTAAAAAATAAAGGTGCGCCGATTGAAAAGCTTGAAGAGATAAAAATGATAAAGGATCAGTTCCGGCTCGATGATTTCTATCTGGATAAAAAACTTCTATGATTCCCCTGTAATTTTCGGCAACTAATTACTCGACATTTTTTGATTGAACGGGCGTTCCCTTTTTTATAATGTATTTAGTCAAATTTAGTCATGCAATAATACAATTATAAAAACATTTAATCTCAAAATTCAAAAAGCTATTTTTGTAATAAATCAAAAACAGGAGAATCAATATGCTAACTCAAAAATTACAGGACGCTTTAAATGAACAGATCAACAAAGAATTCTTCGCGGAGTATCTCTATCTTTCCATGTCGGCATATTTAGAGTCGATCGAGATGGAGGGCTTTGCAAATTATTTCAACGTGCAGGCACAGGAAGAGCACTTTCACGCTATGAAGATGTTCAACTTTGTTCATGATAAAGGCGGCAGAGTAATCCTGAAAGCTCTGAAAGAACCCCGATCGGAATTCGCATCGGTGATGGATGTAATAGAAGAATCGCTTGCTCAGGAAAAATTTGTAACACGAAGCATCAATGATCTTATGGATACAGCTATAAAAGAAAATGATCACTCTGTCAAAAGTTTTCTTGAATGGTATGTTGATGAACAGGTTGAAGAGGAAGCCACCATTTCAAAATTGCTTGCCAAGCTCAGACTTATCAACGGCGAAGGTTTAGGTTTGATTACACTCGACAGTCAGATGGGCATGAGAAAATACCAACCCGGTAAATAACAGAACCAATCAATTAAGGAATAAGTAAATTAAAGTAAACATATGGATCCGGCAGCAACAATAGACTCCAAAAAAAGATTTATGATGTTTGACAAAAAGAGTTATGATGATGAGACATTAATAAACCTGTACAAAGCGATACTTCTCCCGAGGATGATCGAAGAAAAGATGCTTCTGCTTTTGCGTAAAGGAAAGATCTCGAAATGGTTTTCGGGGATCGGTCAGGAAGCCATATCGGTTGGTCTTACAATGGCCATGGATAATGATGAATATATTCTTCCTATGCACCGCAATCTCGGAGTTTTTACTTCACGCGGAATTCCATTGGATAAACTCTTTACACAGCTTCAGGGAAAGTACAACGGCTTTTCAAAAGGAAGGGAGCGTTCGTTTCATTTCGGCACCAATGAATACCATATTATTGGAATGATCTCTCATCTCGGTCCTCAGATGGGAATTGCTGACGGGATCGGTCTTGCAAGTCTCCTGAAAAAAGAAAATAAAGTTACGGCTGTATTCACCGGTGACGGTGGAACAAGCGAAGGCGATTTTCACGAAGCACTTAATGTCGCGGCAGTCTGGAATCTGCCTGTTATATTTATTATTGAAAATAACGGTTACGGATTATCAACACCATTGAATGAACAATACAAGTGCGAGGATCTTATTGACAAAGGTATCGGGTATGGAATAGAATCCATGCAGATCGACGGGAACAATCTTCTTACAGTATATGACACAGTTAAGACTTACGCTGAATCAATACGGAATAATCCCCGGCCGCTTCTTCTTGAATGCATGACATTCAGAATGCGCGGTCACGAGGAAGCTTCCGGAACAAAGTATGTTCCTAAAGAACTTTTCGATGAATGGGGAAAGAAAGATCCGGTAACAAACTTTGAGAATTATTTATTGTATGAAGGTATCATTAACGAAACACAGATCGAATCAATCAAAAAAGAATTCAAAGGCGGGATCGACAGCGCCCTCGATAAATCTTTTTCAGAACCAGGGGTCACACCCGAGACAAGCAGTGAGTTAAAGGACGTTTACGCACCTTACGAACAAAAAATAATTCATCCAAAGACAAATAAAAAAACTTCGAAGAGATTTGTAGATGCTCTGAGTGACGGACTGAGACAGTCACTTGAACGTTATGATGATCTTGTTATAATGGGTCAGGATGTTGCAGAGTACGGAGGAGTTTTTAAGGTCACTGAAAATTTTTACAAGGATTTTGGAAAGGAAAGAATCCGCAATACACCTCTATGTGAGTCGGCAATAATCGGAGCTTCATTAGGTTTATCGATAAAGGGAATGAAATCAGTGGTAGAGATGCAGTTCGCGGACTTCATCACAAGCGGTTTCAATCAGGTCGTGAATAATCTTGCCAAGATACATTACCGCTGGGGACAGAATGCTGATGTTGTACTGCGCATGCCGTGCGGTGCAGGTGTCGGTGCAGGACCTTTTCATTCACAATCAAATGAAGCGTGGTTCTTTCATACTCCGGGTCTGAAAATATTTTATCCGTCCAGTCCGTACGACGCGAAAGGTCTGATCGCTGCAGCGATTGAAGATCCTAATCCTGTAATGTTCTTCGAACACAAAGCTTTGTACAGAAGTATCACCGAAGAAATACCAGAAGATTATTATACTGTCGATAGTTGTAGCGCAACATTTATGTTGCGCGGCGATGACGTAACGATTGTTACTTACGGAATGGGAGTTCACTGGGCAAAAGAAATTTTGAAAAGGAACACGGACATTTCAGCCGATCTTATTGATCTTCGCATTCTTCTTCCATGGGATAAAAAAACTGTTGAAGAAAGTGTAAAGAAAACCGGCAAGGTGATCGTACTTCACGAAGACACTCTTACGGGTGGAATCGGAGCCGAGATAGCAGCATATATTTCCGAACATTGTTTTAAAGAACTCGACGCGCCTGTAATGCGAAGTGGAAGTCTTGATACACCGATTCCGTTTGCATTGTCACTGGAAGAGAATTTTTTTCAGAAGAGTGCATTTGAAAAGAAGCTGAAAGAGCTGACAGAGTACTAACTACAACTTATCACCCCAATTTTTATACTAATTATATTTACCTCCTTATAAACGACAATTTATTTACAATCAATCTGTGCTGTATTATTCTTTTTATTTATAAAGAAAAATAATTTAGTAAAACCAATTAACTAATTTCTTTATATTTGTCTAATAAAATTTTTTATGCTGATTTTGACGACATCCCCGAGCCTCAGGGAATTGTGAAGCCGGAATGGGAACATGTGATCTTTGACCGGACCGTATAACAGACACATTACAAATAAACGACGAATGACCTGGGATAACTGGAGATCGATTCTTCAATAAAAAAATTGTCCGAAGTATTAATGAAAATTTTTCCCTTCACTATCCTGATTTTATTTTTTGTCATAATAATTTTCAAACCGGATGTTAGTTACTCTCAACCGGAAGATTCTGTCTCAATTAAAAAAGATACTTTAAAGCAAAAGCCAAAAGTAACTGTGAAGAAAAAAGCTCCTCCCAAAAAAATAAAGGAAGAGTCTTTTATGGATAAGTTTCAGAAATTGTTTGAGATAAGAAGATCATTCGATGTTTCCGATCAGATCACCAAACCCGCAATACTATCGCTTAAAAAAGATAATGACGAAAAGACTGTCTTCTCGATAGACATGGCAGTCGCATATAAAGGTTTTCAGTATGAAGTTGCAGGTGTCACTCCTTCCATACAGTTTGACTACTCCACCAAATCAAAAGATCAGATCGAAAAAGTAAGAGCCGGACTTGAGACCTATTACAGAATTTATGAATACAGCGGAGGAAGCGGGAAGATATCTCCCGCGGCTTTTTTCTGGAAGGATTTTTACAGCAAGCTTGAGGAAATGGATCTCAGTCTGACTTTCAATCCGCGCTTTCCAAAATTTTTTCTCCCGGTGAGAAATATCTCCGATGTCAAATTCAAATATGACGGCGAGGATAACCGCTGGGTCTTTGGAATTAATCCTGTTGTCGGCGCAACTTATGAAAGATTGTACGGAGGAAAAAAAAACATCAGCCAGACAGAGTATTATACAATTACCGCTGCGAACTTTACGATCAAAAGATATTATTTACAGTTTGACGTGTACGGAAATTATGAAAAGGAATTTATTAAATCGCACAACATAAGATATAAATGGGAAACTACAATGACTTTTTATTTTGACATAAGAGAACGGTCGTCAATTAATTTCAAATTTGAGCAGGCGGAAAAAGATCTGAAAAAAAGAACACGAAGGCTTACGATAGGGTTTGGAATAAAACTTTGATCTCATTCAGAATAATTTTAATTACAAATTTAACTTTGAAAAAAATACTTACGGGAATACTGCCGGTTTTTCTTTTACTACTGATAAAGCCGGAGCTTATAATTTCACAGGATCTTGCAAATGATAAAAAGGAAATTCTTGAGTACGGTGACAAACGGACTTCAAACGAAAAATTAATCCAATACCTGCATTCACTTGATTCTGAGACACGCGTCAGTGCGATCAATGCGCTTGCAGGTATAGCAGATTCGAATACTGTTTCCGAACTTAACTTCCTTCTCGCCGGACCATATAAAGATTATCCTTTGACAAACGATATACAGGCTCTGACATTTCTTCTTAACCAGATTCAAAGCAAGCAAAGCAAGGACATGCTTAAGTTAATGCTGAATGAAAATTCCGGATACAATGACTTGGAAAAAAGTGCCATCATTATCTCATTAGGATCCGTCGGAGATGAAGACAATCTGAATGATGTTCTTCAATACTTTGAACTGAAAAAAGAAAATGATCCTGACCTGCAAAGAGCATTGGCTCTCTCGATAGCCCGTTTCGCTTTGCGAAAAATTAAAAATGAAAAAGCTGCTGATGTCCTGAGGGATATTGCTTCAAAAACAAAAGATATAATTACACAAAGAAATATTGCCTTCGCATTATGGAGGATCGGTGACAAAGCATTACTTGTAAAGGCAGCTCAGGAAATTTATGACCTGACAAAATCAGAAGATCCGCAGACTCGCATGTGGGCTTATAATGCGATGGGCAAGCTTCAGGAGAAATTACTTTTAGCCCATGTGCTTGAATCTTTCAACGCTGAAATGGACTGGCGCGTAAAAGTAAACATGCTTAACTCGCTGACAAATTTTAAACTGGACTCCATCCCGGAGCTTACTGAACAATTGCTTTCAATATTAGGTGACGGCATAAGTGATGACAATGAACACGTTTCGCTCACAGCCATAAATGTGCTCGGAAAATTATTCGCAGATCTGAAAAGTTCAGGCAATGAGATCGCAAGATCCCGGAAACCGAAACTTATGGAAGAATTTATATTCGGGCTTGATTCCGCGAAGGCTCTCTCATGGAGAATAAGATCAGAGCTTGCTAATTCGATGTCGCTTGTTTTTAAAGATGAATCAAAAGACGCATTGATAAAAACATTCAAAAATACGGATGATTATGATCTGAAGTCAGGTGTGTTAAAAGCATTTGGAAATTTTGATGACGAAATGGTCTATAAGGAAGTGCGCGATCTTGTAAGCGCTGATGTTCAGAAGTATAATGTTCTTCATCCCGATTCCTCAGGCGCGCTGATCGGCAGCAAGGATCTTGCTAAGATGTACCGGGGATTTGTCGATATGCTTTCTAACCTTGATGAGAAAGTTGGTGAAGACGACCGCAACACTTTCCGTTTGATCTTTACAGAGTTTGCAGGATCGAAAGATCCCGCGATAGTTGATATATCTCTGAGCTCGCTAAAAGATTCGCTTTACCTGAAATACAGATCCGAAACATCCATGGTAATGGGATTTGATTACAATGAATTAAAATACCCTGAAGATGCTGATGTCATTCTGATGTTTATCGACACGTTCGGGGAATTGAATGATTCAAATGCTGTAAGCCTGCTTGAAGAAAATCTGAGGTCGGAAAACTTTGAGATCGCAAAAGCATCGGCGGATGCAATTGAAAAGATCATGGGGAAGAAATCGGAGTTTGCGGCAAAACCGCGAACAGATTTTGACTGGGATTATCTCGAAGGCATTTCAGGGAAAAAAAATATTACGATCAAAACAAACAAAGGTGATATTAACATCGAGCTCCTTCCTGATGTTGCTCCGTTCACTGTCATGAATTTCTTAAAACTTTCCGAAAAAAATTACTATGACAACACTGTTTTTCACAGGGTTGTTTCTAATTTTGTAATTCAGGGCGGTGATCCGACAGGCACCGGATACGGAAGTCCGGGATATAGTATAAGGAGTGAGTTCTCACCTTTAAGTTATGAAAGAGGAATGGTTGGAATGGCATCGAGCGGCAAGGATACGGAAGGCAGCCAGTTCTTTATTACACATTCAGCGACGCCTCATCTCGACGGCAAATATACTATCTTCGGAAGAGTGATTGATGGAATGGATGTAGTAGATAAAATTATGATAGGTGACTATATTGAATCAGTAAAAATTAATCCCCGTTAAAATTTTTGTTCTCGAAAATTCTAAAAAAATTAAAAGGATCACATTTATGAAGAAACTATTTGCAGTATTCATTTTCTTATTTACAATTTTCTCATCTCTATACGCGCAGGATACAATTTCAAAAGACAACAAATGGTTTACGGAATTTCTGATAGCCAACTCGAGCGGCTTTACACTAAACTTGCTTAACGGTACCGATCTCGCGATCGGCAGAAGAATCTTTAAAAACACCGACTTAAGAATTGTGGGGGGGTTTAATGTAAACAATAGCGATAATAATGGAAGACGAAGTGATCCTTTTGAAATCACTGATAAATATACTTCTGAATCATCCTATGACCGATACAGTACCGGCCTTGATATCCTTTACAGAATAAGTATTGTAAAAGGTCTTATGTTTAAAACCGGTCCGGGCTATGAATATGAATTTAGTCAAAACGAGTACGAAGATCATAACATAGCCAGTGACGGAACAACAAGGGAGTCTAAGCAGAAATATAAAGACTATGTCAATCATTTTAAACTTATAGGAAGTTTTCAATATAATTTTACAGGAAACATTTATGTCTTTATACAAGGACAAGTAATGTACAACCGGAGTCATACGACAATACTTTCAACAAGCAACATTATTTATCTCGAAGGAGGCACTTATAATTATTCACAATCAAGTGACTATAAGCAAAACAGTTTTCAATTTGATAATTTCTTTTTAGGCGGAGGAATAACTTTTTAAAATCAATATGAAAATACTCACTGGAATCAGAATTCTATTTTTAATTCTTTTAATTTCTTCGGATGTAATTGGACAAGATTCGCCATTACTTGCTAATGACTGGTTTGCAGAAATTCAAATTGCCAATTCAGAAGATTGGACACTTGATGTTCCCCATGAAGGCGATATTTCTTTTGGGGGAAGATTTAAGAACATATTCTTGAGGATAAATGGTGGTTTTAATTCCGGAAATTTTAATGATCCGGAGTTTTCTTCAGTAGGAAACCCGGTAACACTTCACCGGTATAGCGGCGGAGTTGATATACTTTACGGGATCGAAGTATCAAAAAAAGTCATCTTCAAAACAGGCTTGGGATATGAATATTTTTATTCAAAAAAAGTTTTAAACGAAAATTGGTATATGTATTCTCAAGAAAGCGAAAGAAAGGATTTTGGAAATTTCTATAAACTGATAGAAAATTTTAGTTATAGTTTTACCAAAAACATCTATGTGTTCATTCAGTATCATATAGCTTTTGAAAAACACCACGGATCACAAAGCGATAAAATTTATTCTAAAACCCTAACAACAAACTATTTCGAATATAATGAGAATAAATTTAAAATAGACAATTTCATTTTAGGCGGAGGAATAAGTTTTTGATTTTATAGTTGGGATAAACAATATTATGTTACTTCCGTACAGCACAATACAAGTTATAATTATGATCTTAAGAAAATATCCCGAATCCATATCGTCAATAAAGAACAATTACATCGTTCATTTTACCTCAGCACACTCCGGGCTTGATGATCACATTAGTCCCCTCTCCATCAAATGTTCAATGAAAGGAAATGAATTTTATAAAACTCCCGGCGGAGATTACAAGGTCTCAAAAGGATCATATCTTATTTTAAATAATGGTCAGCTATGCCAGAGCAGCATCAAAGAAGAGGCGGAGACATTCTGTGTTTTCTTTGAGCCGAAATTCGTGAACGATATTCTGATGAGTCTTGTGACACCGAGTGATAAGATACTCAACTTTTCTTTTTTGCCTAACAATCAACCGGTACTTTTTCTGGAAAAACTTTATCCGCACAATCACACTATCACTCCCGTTATAATGAAAATCTGGCTTGCTTCAAAAGTGAACTATGACGACGAGAATTTTCTGACAGAACAGTATTATGAACTTCTGAAAAAACTGCTGCTCGTTCATCGTGATCTCTATGAAGAGATAGAAAAGCTCCCGCCTGTAAAGCTTTCAACAAAAATTGAATTATATAAAAGAGTATGCCGCGCAAAGGAATTCATTGATTCATCCTTTACTGAAAACATAACGCTCGAAAAAATTTCAAAGGAAGCATGTCTGTCACAGTTTCATTTTCTCAGATTATTCAAAACCGTTTACAAAGAAACCCCGCATCAGTACCTCACCCAAAAGAGAGTTGACAGCGCTTTGAATCTTTTAAGAAGCACAGATAAAAGTATAACCGAAATTTGCTTTGACATCGGCTTTGAAAGTGTGAGTTCATTCAGCTGGCTATTCAGAAGAAACTTCGGACTCTCGCCGGAGGTCTGCAGGGGTTATTTCAGAAAATTTTCCGCAAAGTATAAAAGCCAGAACACTTCAGTTTAACGTCAAAATTTTTGATTGAACGCGGATGACACGGAAAAATCGGATTATCACCGATTCTTTTTATGGCAAAAGTTTTAAAGTTCTATCCTGTGTTTTTATAATGTAAAAAGAACTTTTCGAATATTT
>JBDTLQ010000050.1:0-11916 GCA_039934715.1 Ignavibacteria bacterium
TTACATTATTGTATGCTATAGTCAAATCGGCAAGATTTGTAACTCCATCACCATTCAAATCTGATACTCCCGTATCAAAGCTTTTAGAGTCATTCAGGATCCTTACAATATCTGCCAGATCTATGACACCGTCCTGATTTACATCTCCCGAAATTAATCCATACCTTAAAGGAGATGAATCTATTAATCTCAAATTATTTCCGTATGCCTGCGTGTTTGATAAAAAGTCAAAGTTCATAACATCGCCGCTGAAACTTTGTCCCGGGGATTTGCTCCATGTCTCAAGAGAATTACTGTTCCTGACTACAAGATAATAATTCGTCTCGTTGACTGCGTTGTAAAATTCCAGTGAGATGGTTCCCGATCCGCTGAGATAACCTGAAGCAGATTCGACCAGTGAATAAGGTGAATAGCTGTTTCGTAATTCAACCTGAATATTGTCACCAACCATTGTGTTAGTTGACGGATCATATCGTCCTTCTATGAATGACTTCAGATTTAAATGCAGCGTATCGCACGGCGGCAGGGTGTACATCAGTTCAAAGTAACAGCATTCAAAATCATTGCTGAACAATTTTATCTTTACAGGAATTGTCTGTCCAGCTACGCCGCCGATTATCAGTGCTGTTTGATTAGGGAAGTTCTGACCCGGAGATATCGGAGGAGTAAAATGAATTATCTGCGGGATGAAAGTTATCGGAGTACTTCCCGGAGAGGTCAGCTGGATCTTGGTAACAGTATACTGCGTTCCGTTTTGTAATGTGAAATTATAATAGTACTGATCATTTTGACAATAGATGCTGTCCTTTAAAACTTCAGCGCAGCTGCAGATCGGAAGCTTGATGCAATTTTCAATGAAACAACACCACGGGCAATCTGTATGAAGATATTGAGCAGAAAGTGTATAACATACTTCTGCGTACGCAACTGCACCCGGGCCGATCAATTTTATTTTGTAAACCTGAGAAGCTGATCGAGGCGGAAGTGCCGGAGTAATATTTATATTACTCGGAATCGCGACAACATAATTCGGCGGCTGAGGAGAGTCTACTCCAATTTCCAATTGTTCGATAGATCTTGTTGGTGAATTGTTGAATACCTGAAATTGGTAAATGTATGTTCCTGTAGAATCGCAGTAAGTGGTGTCACTTACAATTTTAATACAAGTAGTGTTGCTGCAGAGATCTTTGCGGTATACATCAATATCACCTGGAGTGGTCTTGTCGTTTGAGGTGAATATATTATTGTTTATGTCAACGTAGTCACTATAGTTCTGACTATTGTTAGTCCATGCATTGGATCTGCTTGTGGCCTGAACTCCATATACTAAACCTCCGCCACTTGGCATAAACAAATAGTCACCCGTTCCGACTATAGTGCTGTCGCAGTCAATGTTAGTGTTATTTGTTGAGTCAGAAAATCCATAGTCATAGTCTACTCCTCCCGTAGAATTCGGGAAGATTCCATAATTAAACAGCATACCCATATTGTGTAATATATAACTAGCTGCATTATAATTTCCGCTGATGTCGCGGGGATACTCGAGTATTCGTGACGCGTGGGCAGCTGAACAATTATTGCTCATTGATCTTTCACCCAATAACATATCCCCCTTAAACGAAAATTCAATATCTGCAACCGGGCTTGACCAATCATTGGGTACGATTCCGTCAATTGCAAAAACTTTAGCCAAAGTTGAAGGAATAAAATTTCCGGTACCTGACAAATTTACTGACCAGATTTCATTTACTCCGGTTACATACGATGATGTGACCCACCTGCTGAAATATACTTTTACGTCATTTGAATTTGTCCCATAACTTCCAATTCCCCATAATCTTTCTCCAAAAGGTGCAAAACCAGCAGTCCCATCATCAGGATTAAATCCTAACGTACTGGGATCAAAATATTCCTCAACATTTCCCACTCCAAAACCATTGTCCTTTATTCTATAAATTATCCCGTCTTCAAGATTGGTTGCAAACAGCTGCTTATGGAAATTATCATAACAAATATTGCCGATCCGTGGTCCGGTATTGGGCATGGTAGACACTCCGTTACCTGACGCAGGTGGTCCGGGAGCAAAGGTAGTAAAAATGTAAGTAGTAGCAAGCCAGGTGTTTGCATCTATTCTGTAAATGAGAGCAGAGTCGTTAGGATCGGGTGTATCGCAGTTTACTGATGTGCTCGAAATAAAAAAATTTGGAGGAGTCTCGTTGTCTATTGCTATTCCATAAACATCGCGCATCCTTTTTCGTGTCCAGTTTGGTCCCACATACTGTGGAGGGGCATTCCAATAAGTTCCTGCAGCCACAGTGAATGGCGGATGATTTCTTATGTCTATTACTCTGACCACATTATAGACCATGCCGGTATCGTCGAAAGTGTAAGACGTTACAACACTCTGACCAAGCTTCAAGGGCTGAGAATTTGCATCAGAAATTAAAACACATAAGAAAATAAATACTGAAAACACAGTCCACATACCGGTACTTACAGGCAGTCGAAATGGTAATTTACGTTTGTTCATTTTTTTATTTCTTAGTTTATGAAAATCCCGTTAGGGTTTTTGTTTATTCTAATAAAAGTTATCTACCCAATTTACTTGTTCAGATTATGGTTTTGCAAAATCCACAAATGCACTCGAACTATTATAGGTAAATATCAAATCAGTCAAATCAACAAAACCATTTCCTGTAATATCAGAAGGGAACTCCCGAAGCTATTGCTTGGAAGAAAACCGCCATTAGTAACATAGGTTATCCTTTACGCAATGCAGTAGATGCATTTACGCCTGAGCTGTTCGAGCTCCAACCATTAATATTTCCATCATTGAATCTTCACAGAAGGACAAAAGTTGTGAGTAAGCAATGGACTTTGATAAAACACATATCAATATGGTGAACATAAATACAGACTTCAGGAATGCATTAGCAAATATCATAAAATGTGTAATTTATGTTCTCATATCTAATATTTTCATTTTTTAAAATAAGAGATTTTAAGTTTTTTCTTATGAAAAAAGAAAAGAGAGATATTAAACTAAATAAATTTCGGAAAAAAATACGGTGGTGTTTTAAATCGAAACGGATGATTGAGTAGATATAGAAATGAAATATTCTTTTCATTTTATGTTCTTCCTGCTTGATTGGGGACTTGAGTGGTACAAAAAAATGAATTCAAATCTAAATAACAAGCTAGAAATGGAAATTGAGAAATAGTATGATTTGAAATTTACTGAGTTGATAATTTCGGAGATCCCCAAAATTTTTCTATAATACCACGGGACACGCCATGGCGTACCCTGAAATGTAATGTGTCAGGTTGAGGTCTGTAATTATTCCTTCACGCACGCCCCGCAGAAGGCGGGAATGACAAATAATTTTGAGGCAATGAGATTTAAAAATAAAAATTTATTTTATGATGGTCATTTTTTTTTGTTTCCCCGAAGCTGCCTGATTATAAATGTGTTATATTTATTTCAAAAGAGAAAAATAATCTGGACAGCAATGCAAATCTAAAGTGAGATCAATTTTTCAGATCATTCAATGAGAAACAGCATAACCATCCATTGTATAGAGATTTGCATTATTAACCTGCTGCGCCTGAACTTTTAGCTGCTCATAGATCTCAGGATACCAGTAACTTGAATCAATTACTTCAGGAAAAAAATTGTATTCTGCTAAATTATTAAGAAAGGGTTTGAGAGTCGGGAATATTATCCATCCTTCTTCGGTATCAATAGTAAGCCCGGGGATATAATCAAATTTGTTATCAGGAAAACCAGTCCTTCCGTGTGAAAATCTGTCCAATTTGAGTATGGTAATGAGATATGTACTGATCCCGGGTAGTTTTGGTACCTTAATACCATCATGAAGATAATTGATCTTAAATTCAAAATCGCTGCTCTCAATGTTGTGTGCAGGCAGCTTGTAAATATTTTTTTATTTTAATTCCCACGCGATTAAATTAGCCGGAACGAGATTCTGAACTTTGATCATTTTCAAAACTAAGGTGTCCGCAGTACCAGTGTTAGTATCAATGCTTGAAGTTCCGAATTGTTCACCTGTCATAGGTCTTTTATAAGCTACTCCTACGAAATAATTTTCAGGCACATTTATTTTCAAGGAAATGTAACCCGCGTATTTGTTGAGTCTGTACTCTTCCGTTAATAATTTTCTTACAATACCAAAAGTTCTTATTCCCTGCTGAAGATCAGGTACAGTTCTAAATTCTGAAGAGTATTGCCCGCCCGGTGGAAGTATAGGAAGATCAACATGAAGTCCCGCTTTCCTGTAACCGGTTGTTGTCACATCAGTTTGAACCCATACTTCAAAGTTTTGATCATCAATTTTAAGACTATCGGTATGTGAAGAGAGGGATACATTATTATAATAATCGAGATAACTTTGTTTATAAATTGTGTCTAAAAAATAATGTGAATCAGAATAGTCCCATGCAGGAATAGAAAACGTTTGCGGGGATTGATTTGAATTTGTAACATCCTCACAGGAAGAAATTAATAAAAATGAAATAGTTATTATGAAAAGATTGACAACCTTAACTGCTTTTGGGATTCTCATTTTGTTATTTTAAATTTAATATTGGACCTATTAACAGGGTGGAAATGACAAGATAAAAGTGTAAGGTTATATTGGTATGTTAGTATTTGATTGACACAGTTTCAGAAAAGTATTTTTTAAAAGCAAATCAAAATGTCATCGAAGTGTGCCGGCAAAATAAAATTATGTATTAGAAATCTAAAACTTCGCACTGATACCGATCACGGGCAGGATCTCCCAGTCATAGTTAACGTCAACAGAATTTGAATTCCTGTTCCAATAATATTCGTAGACGTTGTCTTTGTTCATAAGATTTTGTACTTCGACATACAAAACAAGATTGAAGGCATTGAACCGGAATTTTTTATCTATCCGCGCATCAATCCTTGAATAAGCCGGCATCCGTGCTGAATAAAATTTTGTCATATCGTACAATCCGCGGTTTGCTGATTCCGAAATGTAAGTATCAAACGGGGTGTAAGGCCTGCCGTCTGAAAATTTCATCCGTATTCCGAAAAGCCAGTCGTCTTTCAGCTGGTATCCGGCGACGAGAGTAAGTTGTTTTCCATAATCAAAATCCAGAGGGAAGGTCACGTTTTTTGCTGCGCGGAATTTTGAATTTGAAAATGAGATCGCCAGTGAACCGTAGAGTCCTGTTCTGTTTAATTTTTTGATCAGAGAAATATCCAGACCTTTGTAAGTACCTTCACCAATGCTTGTAGCTCTATCCAGGAAACTTGTACCGAAGAATGTACCATAATTAATATAAATTGAATATGGATCATAAATACTTACCGGATAATTTGAATACTCCTTTGTATATGCTTCCATTTTAAAAAGAATATCCTGCCTGAAAAAATGTTCAATTCCTAAAACAAACTGAGCTGCCCTGATGCTTTTCAGATTTTTGTTGGCGTCACTTGCAGCGAGAATTATCAGTGATGGTGTTTGAAAAAATATTCCGGCCGATGCATTTAGCGTTGTATTAGGAAACAAGCGGTAACTCAATCCAAGCCGCGGAGCCACCGTTACTTTTTCATCAAGATAATTGAAAATATCAGCGCGCGCTCCGGCATTGATCAATAATTTTTTATTGAACAAATAATTATTTGAATTTATGCTGGCGTTAAATTTTGAAGTCCTGATATTTTTTGTTGTATCAAGGAAAGGGCGGAAATAGCCGGTGGGTGTTACAAACGAGTTCGCGTAAATCTTGTCATTGGAATAAATATATTTTCCGGAGACTGAAAACTCCAGATTGTTTGACCCGGAGATCCTGTATTTGTATTCGGATTTTATTCCCGCTTCATTCTCGATGACATCTATATCATATGTCGGGAATGAAAGCGATTTATTGTCGTAAGATGCCAGAGTATTACTTGTATTCACAAAAGTAGATACACTGAAAATATTCTTTCCGAATAGTTTTTCATACTCGACAAGTCCTGAAAAAATATATATCTTCGCGAGCTGGAGCTCGCCGACACTAAACTCCCGGCTCGCTTTATCAATAACATAAAATCCAATGAGTTTAATTTTCTGATCCTTGCCGGCATCGTAATTCAGCTTCAAATTAAAATCCCAGTAATTCGGTATCGGGTTGCCTCTCAGTTGATCCTTCAGTAATTCAAAATAACTTCTTCTGACTGAAAACATATAAGAAGAGTTTTTTGAAATTGGTCCTTCAAAGAAACCTCCGAACCCGGCTATGGACAAGCTCAATTCCTGTGAATGTTTTATCTTACTGCCTTCTCTGAATTTTATATCCATCACGCTTGAGATCCTGTCGCCGTATTTCGCGGGAAACCCGCCGGTGTAAAAGTTAACATCATTTACGAGACGAAGATTTATGTAGCTTAAGAGACCGCTGTTGGTACCTGGAATACCGAAGTGATTGGGATTAGGAATTTCCATGCCGTCAACAAGTGTAAGGTTTTCTGAAGGCGCACCGCCGCGGACAATAAGATCATTGTAAAGATCATATCCCGTCGAAACTCCCGCGGTACTTTGAAAATATTTTATAACATCTTCAGCCGCGCCCGGTGCTCTTCTTATTTCGGAATATGTGACGTTTGAAAAACTTACATTTACATCCCGATCTTTTTTAAAAAAAATAGATTCAACATTTAAGGTATCCGTAGAGTACTCTGAGGTGTCTTTTGGCTGAGCAAATAAATTAAATGTTGAGAGGAAAGTTAAGATCAGAATGATAAATGATGTTCCCCATCGTTTATTCGGTATCCTCAAATGCTTTTGATGATTGTCTAAATCAAAACTAAAATTAAAAATAGATAGATAAAATAGACAGCTATATTTATATTTACAATTTATTTAATGATAAATGTACAAGTAATTGTTTTGATCGTCCTTCTATTCTGCATCGCGGGTTGTGAGGAAGATAATGTTTTGATAAACGAAAGAAACGTTACAGGGCAGATTTATGATGAACAGGGTTTTCCGGTAGACAGGCAGATCATTTCCGTTAATTCCGCGCCGCCTTATTATGTTACAAATGTCACCGGCAAGTTCAGCTTTGACAATGTTTCCATGCCATTCGATATAAACTTTAGCTGGAACTGGCTATACAAGGATATTACCAGGTCAGATGTAAAATTGAATTATCCTTATAAGAGCTTCTCAACATATTATTCTGCTGAAGTAAATATCTCGATCCCAAAAATAGAATCTTCAAACGAATACGGAGTCATAGCATTTCTTACGAATGATAATATATTAGGGGGGCAGATAGTTGTATCGGGCAAAACAACAAATTATGTTATGGAGTTTTATCTGCTTCAAAACACTGTTGTGCATGGAAAAATGATTTACTTAACACATCAAGTGAATGGCAACGGAAACATAATCGCATATAAAAATTTTGGAGAAAAAGAATTTAATGTATCGGTTGGGAATGGAAATACTTTAACATTTACAAATGAAGATATAAATTTGGATCCGTCGGAAAGCGAGATAACAGTGGAAGTTAACAGCCCGGATAATATTTTCTCGTCATCAACGACCGTAAGTTTGAATTTCCCGGGTTATACAAATCAGAAAATATATTTATCCGGCAGATATACTTATTCTTCAAATTACACTTTTAATACCAAGGTACCTTTGAAATTAACCATCCCTTATAATTGTGAAGTATTAAATAATACAAGCATACGCATAACTGACACTACCAACATAGATGATAGTGAAAAATTGATTTATCTTGATCCGGGTGAAAGCGGCCTGATACAATATCCGCCACGACCGAAGCTGATCCTGCCTGCTAATAACGAACAGTACGTAGACAAAAACTATGTTTTCACTTTCGGTTCCGAAAACGATAATTGTGTTTATGAAATTGAGTTCGGATCGTCTGGTAAGGGGTATAATTTCTTCACTATCGCAACGGTATTTACAGAGTCGAGAACATTAAGGTTTGGTGAACTTATGAAAAACGGTTTCAGGTTTGAGAACAACAAAGAATATTTATGGCGGATAAAAAAGATGCCGGGTTTTAAGACCATGAATGATTATGTTTCATCTACCATTCCTGAAAATGTAAATTATAAATATGTTATAGCATCAGAGGTCAAAAGGTTTACTACTGGCATAGTAAATTAAACATAAAATTTTATTGTCAAACGTGACAATAATGACACAATTTAATTATCTATCTATCATTTAATACGTTAATTAAGACTTTAAACACTATGTTTGTTTGGAATACGGTTTGAACATTAATGTATTTCAAACATCACTAAATTGTGATATTATTATCGATAAGCAAAGCTATCAGGATCTGACAAAATATGAATAAAGTCTTCAGGCTCTTCTTAAAAATTCTCGCAGGTATAGTCATCTCACTGGTTATTGTCTTCATAATACTTTTTATCGCTATACGGACGGATTCTTTTAACAAGTGGGCATTGGAATTTACACTTGAAAAGATCAATAGTTCATGGCAGGAAAAAGATAATAGGATCGAAGCTGAATCGCTTACAGGAAGTATACTTGAAGGAATAAGACTGAACAAAGGTGCCATCTTTACAAAAGGAGATTCTTTGCTGAGGTTTAATTACATAGATCTGAAATATGATCTGTGGGGTTTGACTGAACATGAGATCCGTCTTGAGAAAGTAGTTATGAACTCGCCTGAAATAAACTTATCCAAAGTAAAGAACGGCGAAGACATTGCATGGAACTTTGCAAACCTGTTCAGCTCTTCGAAAGAGAAAGATACTTCAACTTCCGGATTTGACTGGGATATCTCGGTTGAAAATCTGAAGATCGAAAACGGTTCGATGAAGGTCTTCGGAAATATAGATGACTCTTTGCCAACCTGGAAAAGGGAATTTGTAAAAATGGATTCACTTGATTTCAATAATCTTTATGTCAAAAATTTCGAGCTTGAATTATCCGCTGACTATTACAAAGATAAAAAAAACATCAGCCTTAAAAATCTTTCATTCAATACAAACTCCGATCTGAATCTCAAAAAATTAATGTTTGATGCATTCATAAATGTAAAAGATACCGTGACTGATCTTTCGGGTTTTGAATTAATTACGGACATGTCTGATGTGAAGATCGGGAAATTAAAGATGAGCAGTTTCAATCCGTTTGATTCTATTGTTTATGAAAGATTCAGAGATAAGGATATCACCGCGGACATTAATATAGAAAAATTTAATTTCGATGATCTGAAATTTTTTATTCCTTCACTGCAAATGCTTGATAGTGTTGTCGCACTCCGGCTTGTTGCGGAAGGAAAGTATGGTGACCTTGCCGTGAATGAATTGAGGCTGGCGCTCCCAAATTCTGTTGTTGATCTTAAAGGAAATGTAAAAAATCTCCAAAGCCCTGACTCATTATATTTTGACGTTGCTGTTCCGGAGATCCGGGTAGATCCGCGCGATCTGAGACTTGTCTATAATGATCCGGCGATTCCTGACTACAGTAATCTTGAGATTGTTTATGGTGATCTTACTTACAAAGGAAGTCTGAATAATTTTTATTCCGATTATAATATCCACACCGGCGCAGGATCGGTTGATGGTTCAATTGATCTGAATACAGATCTTGAAATATATAAAGGACTGATAAATACACATGGTCTGAATCTGGGAAAAGCCTTAAGAGATAACAGCCTCAACTCCAATGTTAATATGAACGCTTTCTTTTCAGGCAGAAGTTTTGATATGAAAACTATTTCGGCAAATTTAGTTTATGATGTTCAGCGTTCAAGTTTCGCAGGCTATGACATAAGAAGATCTTCCGGAAAAATAAACGCCTTGGGCAGCAACATTTCTCTAAGCATCCGTCATCTGTCGTCGATGGGTAACGCTGTCGTGAACGGAAGAGTTAATATTGCGAACATGAATAATCCTGTATATTCGCTTAAAGGCAAAGTTAACAATCTTGACGTTTCTAAGTTTACAAAAAAGAGAGAAGACAAAAGCAATCTGAATTTTACTTTTGATGTAAGAGGAAGAGGAAGTAGTGTTAATAATATAAACGGCAAATATAATTTCGATATTGGAAATTCATTTTATTCCGAATACAAAATTCCTCAGACACCCGTTGATATTGAGATAAATAATTCAAGAGGACAAAGTAAGATATCCGTATTAACGAAGATGCTGGACTTCAACGCAGATGGTTCATTTGATCTTGCAACGGTGATTAAAGTTTTGCAGAACAATATCGCATCAGTACAGGGTGCTGTTACAACACAATTAGCTCTTGATTCATTGTATAATCCTCAGCCTTACGTAATTGCGCCGAGTAACACATATGGTAATTTTGATCTCAGGTATAATCTTACTGTAAAGGATACAGTAATGCTTCAGCAGGTTCTGAGTCCTTTCGGAATAAATTTCGCGGGGAGTGTTATTGGAAATTCTTCAAACAGTTCATCGGGATTTCTATCCGTCGTTTCACTCGACGTCAGAAATTTTGTATATCAGGATACAGCGATCATTCTGAAAAATGTAAGATCGGATCTTAAATTTGAAAACAATTATATTGTAAACACAAACGCGAATCTTCTTTCACCATTCAGCTTCGATCTGAAGACCACCGGCGACAAAATAATTTTTGATAAAAATAAAATTGATTCTCTTGATGTCAAAATGGATTTGAACAATTCCGTACTGAGCATGAATGTGAAAGGAAGTCAGGATACGCTTAACTCTCTGGTGCTTAATGGAAAAATGAAGATGCTTCCGGATAAGATCGAAGCGGATATTGATTCAATAGCAGCGGTGTATGGTCAGTACAATATTTCAAATGATAAAAACTGGTTAGTGGACTACAGTCCGGACGGCAAGGTCGATTTTAAACAGTTTGCAATAAAAAGCAAGAACCTTTCGGCAAATGTATCAGGCATATATGCCATCAACGGGACCAGTGATGTAAAGATCGAAGCCGCTGATTTTGATCCGAAGGATGTACTGGAGATCCTTAATTATCAGAGATCAAATTATCCTTTGAAAGGGAATGTTGACCTTGTTGTCAATTATAAAGGTGATATTGAAAATCCATATCTTAATTTAAAAATTAATTCGGATGACCTTGAGTACAACGATTCAAAAATAGGAACACTCGATGTATCATTTGAATACAAAGATCAGATCGCAGCGGCGGATATTTCATTAGAGAACGGTGACAAAAAAGGAAATCTGAAAATTGCGGGTAACATGCCTTATCCGAATCCTCTCAGCGCAGCGGATACATCGATGACCGAATTTTCAAACAGCCCTGTTGATGTAAAACTGACTGCGAAGAATTTTCAGCTATCATATTTTACAAAACTTGTCCCGACTCTTCCCGACATAGGCGGTGTTATGAACGGTGAGATAACGACCGGGGGGGTTGTATCGGCGCCTGAGCTTAAAGGGAATTTAAAAGTAACAGAGGGTACGGCTTTTTTTGATCTTACGGGAATGAATTATTTATATAATGTTTCTCTGAGTACAGCAAATTCAAAATTGAGGGTTGAAAAAATATCATTATCCAATTCTAACGAATCAAGACATCTTGACATATTCGGCGATATTGATTTTACCGGGATGAAGCTAAACAGCATAGACCTTTCTACTTCAGGTGATATGGTGCTGATGGATGCAAGTGCTGAAAGAAATACACTCGGAGTTGAGGGATATCTCTGGGGCGGAGTTGCAAGCAATCCGATCAAGATAAAAGGTGATCTGAAAAAACTGGACATCACCGGACAGTTCCTGATCAAAGAGGCAACGATCTCTTCATTGCCAACCGGAAGCTCCGGCTATAAAGTGGAAGACGATAATTTTATTTATATAAATGCTGCAGCAGACAGCTCGGGGTATATCAGGGATTCTCT
>JBDTLQ010000051.1:0-11873 GCA_039934715.1 Ignavibacteria bacterium
CCCGTGCTATGTATTCTTTAAGTATGTCGTTCTGAATTGTCCCGGATAATTTTGTAAGGTCAGCGTTTTGCTTTTTTGCAATGGCAACATACATTAACAAAAGCAAAGAAGCTGTTGAGTTGATCGTCATCGATGTCGTGATGCTCGAAAGATCTATCCCGCCGAATAATACCTCCATATCTTCAAGAGAATCAATTGCGACTCCCGCCTTGCCAACCTCTCCTTCACTCATCGGATCGTCACTGTCATATCCGATCTGTGTTGGAAGATCAAACGCTACCGATAAACCAGTCGTCCCTGAATTTATCAGAAACTTATAGCGCTTGTTGGATTCTTCCGCAGTTCCAAATCCCGCATACTGTCTCATTGTCCATAACCTTGAACGGTACATAGATCTGTGAATTCCTCTTGTGAAAGGATACTCTCCCGGCTTTGTTAAATTTGATGCAGGTTCTCCTGAACTACCGGAGATCAGATATTCAGGAACGGAAATTCCCGAATCTGTTTGAAATGCTTCTTTCCTGGGTTTGATAACTCAATTTTTTATTTTAAAAATAAAATCCCGGATGAATGATGGTTAAAGGCTTTAAAGTTATTTGATCATTCCTCTGCAGTCAGTTGAAGTGTAATTCTTAAACGGCTCATTTCTCACAATAATCCTATCTCAGAATATTTTTATCCGGGGAATACTGGTAAAAATTTCTTGATTCAGCGGAATAAAATCCTTTGTCTTTGCCAAGCACGATCTCCCACGTATTCTTGTCCCAGAATTTTGGCTTCTCTGTAACTTCAACAACAAAGGTCGTATCGTTGACCTTGTTTATTTTGTAAGGTGTCTTATGTGACATGTTCAGCTTCGGTCCTCTGATAATGTAATATAGTGTGTCTTTATCAAAGCCCGCGATATAGCTCAGAGAATCCGCGTCATGGAAATAAACGTTGCCGCTAAACGGGTCGCTTTTCTTGCCGCAGCCCGATATCATTAAAAAGCATGCGGATGCGATTAGAAAAGGTGAAATGAATTTTTTCATAAATTAATTATTTTATTAATAACATTTTTTTTGTAAGTGAAACATTATCCGCGGATAATTTATAAAAATAAACTCCGCTTGGAAAATCAGAGGCATCAAACTCAATCTTATATGACCCTTCGTTTTGCTTTCCTTCTCTTAATGTTGCAACTCTATTCCCAAGCACATCATAAATTATCAAACTAACAAAACCGGTTTTTCTAAGATCATAGTAAATAGTAGTTTTGGGATTAAAAGGATTAGGATAATTCTGATAAAGGCTGAAGTCCGCAACGACACCAACGTTGTTTTCAATTCCGACGATCGTATTTGTATCAAGTATTGAAAAATATCCGTCATAGCTCCCTCCTTTATATTGTGAAAACAATATTGCAGGAAATGAGGCTGATATGAAAATTATTAAAATTAGTTTTTTCATAAAATTTTTTTTAAAAATTTAATTAGGTGTTCTCACTGATCTGAATCCTCGGTGACCTGTTCTGTCGATAAGCGGAGTGGCTCCATAATACCGGTCAGATATCCTTGCTCTCTGAGTACTTCTGAACCAGTTGCCCATACGGAAGCTTGATCCTACTGCATCAATACCGGGCCAGTTCAGAACATCGGCATTTCCTTCTGCATCAACCAATCCGTTTCCGTGAAGCGCGTTGAATGATCTTCCTGCAGGATTTCCAACTGTGACCGGACGTTCCCATACATTGCCGGTCATTTCCATTACTCCGTAATATGATGATCCCGATGTTGTTCTGTCTGAAGTTGCGTTCGCGAATATGCCGACTCGTACAGGTCCTCCGATCGGCTGACCTGTACCGCCGTCAAAAATATTATAATTACAATTTGAATTAAGCGGCAGAGTTGTTTCAGTGCCTGATCCGTCCGTACCTTCGATTGACTCAGCCTGAACAATCGTTGTATTTCCCCAGGCATATTCATTTGCAACAGGAATAACCGGGCCCCTCGCGATCTTTTCCATTTCAAGTTCTGTCATCGGTCTTAATCCGCACCAGTCGGTATATGCTGCTCCGTCAGCCCATGACATAAAATTATTCGCCCGGTCGGGAGCAGTTGTAAAATATTTTGTTCCTATCTTCTGTATTGCATTACGCTCTGTTCCAAAAGCATTCGCGAATCTTTCTGATGCCTGTCCTGTGTCCAAAGAATTAAGAAAATCAACGTACTGCTGTGACGTAACTTCATACTTCATGCAATAAACAGAATTAAATCCTTTGGGAAATTCCGCGGGAAGGATCTTAGTAGTCGTGTTATTGAAATCATCAGGTGATGCCATGCCAAGTGCGTTCCGGTTGTTCAAACTGTTTGCACTGAGGCCGCCTAGGGTGATCTGAGCTTCGCTTACAATGTGATACGGGCTAATATCACTGCCCTGAAATTGACCTGTTATATCGATAGTTGTCCCGTCTCCGGCCCAGAAATCATCTACCGGTATGTAAACCATTTCGACCGCGAAAATCCTGAATTGAAGGTCTTCTAGATTCTGATAGATCTCTCTACCGTTGAAAGCAAATTCAAAATGCTGAAAGGTGTTTGTTCCTTCAACGTTCGAATTTCTAAAAACGAAAAGTCCCATTGAATCAGAAACAGCTTTTACTTCGCTGTCAAATGAATGCTGATGAAAACCTGAATTGGGGTGAAACTTTGCCGGCTTCCATGTATCGGAATTAGCTGTTTTGTATTTTGCAAAAAACCAGATCGCGTCGTGATTATGCGGGATCCCATATCCGCTCCCGGGAATATCAACTCTCCATGAGTTATCCCAGCTGATAGTATCTATGTTTATGATCATAAGTCCGTCAACGTCTGTCGCATGGAGATTGAAATTTGATAACCTAAGATTATTCGACAGTAAATTATTAAATGATGCAAAGCAAAAAATTATTATTGCAAATATTGATATTTTACTTTTCATAATTTTTTTTATATTAAATGTTCACTGCATGACTATTCCGCCGTCAACACAAAGTGTCTGACCGGTGATGTATCCTGAATCATCGGACGCGAGAAATTTTACGGCGTTGGCGATGTCTTTTCCGGATCCGAATTTTTTTAATGGTATGGAGTTCAGATAATTTTGTTTTACTTCTTCTGAAAGCTTACCTGTCATTTCGGTCTCAATAAATCCCGGAGCGATCGCGTTGATGTTAATGTTCCTTGACGCGAGTTCCTTCGCGACGGACTTTGTAAAGCCTATGACGCCGGCTTTCGAGGCAACGTAGTTTGCCTGCCCCGCATTTCCCATTATGCCGACAATCGAAGTGATGTTAATGATCTTGCCGTAGCGTTTACTCATCATGCTTCTTGTGACTGCCTTTGTCATATTGAATACACCTTTTAAATTTGTATCAATTACCAAGTCCCAGTCTTCTTCGCTCATTCTCATAAGCAGGCCGTCTTTCGTAATGCCCGCATTATTAACAAGCACGTCTATCTTTGTAAATTCTTTCAGAATATTTTCAACGACATCCTGTACTGATTTAAGGTCTGAGACATCGCACCGGTAATGTCTGATCTTCTTTGAATCAAAATAATTTTCATCGATGGCATTCTTGTATGTAACTATCACTGTTGCGCCGTCTTCGGCGAATGATTCCGCGATAGACTTTCCGATCCCCCGGGATCCCCCGGTTGCAAGTACAATTTTTTCTTTAAAGTCTGACAAATAGTTAAAAGTTAAAAGTTAAAAGTTAAAAGTTAAAAGTTAAAAGTTGAATGTATCTTTGTTTCAAATCAAAAATCTAAAATCTAAAATCAAATTCCAAATCCGAAATCCCAAATCTCACGTCTTTAAAACCGTTATCTGATATTTCTTTTTATAATTCTTTATGTAATGTTCATTCAAAAAATTATATCCGTCCTCTCCCATTATAAATTTTATTTCTTCGGTCATTGCTTCAAAGACAGTTTGTGTAAAATTTTCCGTATGATGAACCCCGCAGTAATCGAGCCTTTCGGAATGATCGTTGTCGCAGGTAAGAGTATTATCAATAATTGTTAAGGGATACATGATGCAATACTTCGGCTTGACCGCCCACTTATGCATATTGTTTTTCATTGCCACTACCTGCAAAGAACAATAACTATTTTTATCTTTGAATACACACTGTGTAACTCCTTTTGAATTAATGTAGAGCTCTGTTCCAATCGCGAATCCTGATGGAAAATCCGGATCTTCCTCAAGCTCCTTTTCAAACCATTTTGAAGTATCCCGCAGCTGATGTTCGTCAAACACTTCTTTGATCTCATTTTCGTATTTCATTATGACCTCCTGAAAATCCCGGTCCATATAGACTCCCCAGTTGCAGCACTGTCCGCTGCAAATGCTCATATCGCAGCCCTTTACAAATCCCTGAGTAAAAATTACAGGATCGATCTTCATTTCTTTATATTGCATGAAATCTTTTTCTTCAGCGGTTTTGATTTTTTCTGTCATTATTTTTTATGATTTTCTAATTCTTCGGCTGTACCTATGTTAAAAAGTTTTACATTTGGGTCAATTCTTTTTATCAGTCCCGTTAAAACTTTACCTGCGCCGATCTCATAGAATTGTGTAACATTAAAATCCCTGATCATTACCTCAACAGACTGCTGCCACTTTACTGGCGCCATCAACTGACGGTATAAAGAATTCTTTATTATTTCTTTATCTTCAACAGGTTCTGCTTCTACATTTGTATATATAGGTATATCAGCATTTTTAAAATTTACTTTATCAATGGCGACCCTTAGCTCTTCAGCTGAAGTAAGCATAAGTTCCGAATGGAAAGCGCCGCTTACCGGAAGTTCTTTTACAAGCTTGCTGTTGTAAGGATCTTCCTTTGCTATCTTCATCGCACGGTGAACAGCATCAACATCCCCGGAGATCACGATCTGTCCGGGCGCGTTATAATTCGCCGGCTGAACTATCTGATGCTCACATGCTTTCTTACATATTTCTTCAACCTGCTCTGCTTTAAGTCCGATTATCGCTGCCATTGTACCCGGACGTTTTACTCCGGATTCCTTCATGAGCATTCCTCTTTTTTTTACCAGGCGAAGTCCTTCTTCGAAGCCGACAGTATTGGCATAAACATTTGATGTATATTCTCCGAGTGAATGACCGGCAGTTGCATCTGCTTTGATGCTGCTGCCAAGAAGCTGAAGTAGTATATAGGATTGAACGAACAGCGCAGGCTGTGTAATGTGAGTCTGCATTAAAAGATCAGACGGACCTTCGAATGAGATAGTGCTTAGAGGCATTTCCATTATGTCATCGGCAAGTGAATACAGATCTTTTGCAAGGTCATATTTATCGTAAAGATCTTTTCCCATCCCGATAAACTGTGAACCCTGCCCGGGAAATACGAAAGCTATTCTACTCATTCGACTGATTAAATTTTTTTCAAATTAATTAAATTAGTTGAAAGTTAAAAGTTGAAAGCTATAAGTTGAAGGTTAAAAGTTAAAGTTAAAAGTTGAAAGTTGAAAGTTGAAAGACTCAAAACCTGTAATGCCAACCTGCTGCATGCAGATCAAACGTGAAATTTTAGAATACATTTTCTCTAAGTTTAATCTTGGATCAAGCCTGTGGGAAGAGTTTATAGAGTTTATGGATTTTATGATGTTGTAGAAATGTTTTATTGTGAAGTTTAAAGTAATTCAATTACTTATAGACTTACAGATTTTCGATTTTATTTACTATTACGACATTTGTCGTTATTTTAACAAAATCATTTTCTTCACATCAGAAAACTTTTCGTTTGTTGTATAAGAACTCGCATCATTCTATAAAAAATATCCCGCTGGAAGGTTGCTTCGATCAAACTTAATGCTGTAATATCCTGCAGATTTATTTTGATTAATAATTCCCTTTACTTCCCTGCCATTATTATCATAGATTTTTATTGAACATGCCCGTCTTCAGGTAACTCATATTTTATTGTTGTGAAAGGATTAAAAGGATTCGGATAGTTATTTCCAAGATAATAATCTTCCGGGATCTCCGCCATTAGATCCGATGCCGACAAGTAGAGTTGTAAATTCCCAGACGGATGACCATGAGCCGGTTCCGTTTATATTTACTGCATTTACTCTCCAATAATATTCAGTGTTCATTGGTTCTCAAACATTAATACAACGAGATGATCGAATCCGGGTTTATCGGGCAAAGGCAGAAGAGTCGGGAGTTCATCCGGCTCCTCTGCAGGAGAATTTTTATTATCCACTAATGACTTTATTTTATGAAATTGGTTTTACTATCGTCCCGGCTGAATCTCCCGTAAGGTTCATAATTTGTAATCGTTTGCAAGACTTCCGAAATCTTAAAGATTTCGGAAGTCTACTGTCTAAACTACGATAGCATAACCAGACCAAGCCATCCTTTTTTACTCCTATGACAAACCCTTTGGCATTTAATTACCTTCCAATGGTCATATAATCTAAGATCAAAAATATAAGATCTAAGATCTAAGATCTAAGATCAAAAATCTAAAATCTAAGATCTAAAATCAAAAATCTAAGATTTAAAATCACTTTATCTTAGCTCCAAATGCTTAAGTTCAAAATTATTTTTTACCAATGATCAGATCTCCGTCTTTATTAAAATCTGAAAAAATATTCTTGTCCCTAATATCAAATGTCTGTGACATAACATCATCGGACAAAATTGCAGAAGCTTCGTTCAATCCTATATCTTCCGGCTTTTCATCATTAAAAAAGATAATTATCTCAAGATCATCTTCTCCGGTGTTTTTTATATAATGAAAGTATGCCTTAGGTATAAAGACAGCGTCACCTGCTTTAGCTGTGAATGGTCCGTCCTTCTCACCGTAATTACTTACGATCGCGTATTCGGCTGTACCTTTCGTAATATATCCAAGCTCGGCGCAGTTGGGATGCCAGTGCGGAGTTCTCAAACCACCGGGTTTAAGATTCAATAAATAAAGCGAAGATCCGGTCAGCATCGGGAAAGATTCCTGCCGGGCCATCTTTACAGTTCCTCCCGTATTCTCAAAATCATAACTCAGATCAGAGAAACTAATTTTGTGCGGGTTTTCCTTTGAGCTCTTTGGTTTGTTGTTTTTCAAATTTATATTTATTTATTTTTTAAACTTAGTGTTTTGAATTTTTAATAACAATTATTTTTTATTTGGGATTTGAGATTTAGAATTTCGGATTTGCTCTCTTTGCGTTTTGCCCGCTTCGCAGAGCGAAGCGAGGCGAGCCGTCAAACAAATTCATTGATCTTTCTATTAAGCCAGGTAGTTCTGCTGACTGAAGATAAAGATATTTCTTTTTTCAGCTTAACAAATTCATATTGATTAAATTTTTCCTTTAATCTGAACATTCTCTTAATTTTATCAAACAAATTTTCAGTATCTCTTCTGATCTTTGCACTGAGAGACTTATTGTTCTTTAAGAAATGATAAACGGATTTATTTTCGTTTTCGAAACTCAGGTAATCATTTAATTCATACAGACACTTTACCTTAAGCTGCCTTAACCTCACCTTTGTAACGAAATCAGGGTAATCAGCAGCTGAAATAATTTCCAGTGCACGATCATATTCTCTTTTGCCGAAAAGCAGAATGGCTCTCGAAATATTTTCTGAATATTCTATATTGTCTTTCGGGATCTTGTTTATGTATTTTTTTGTAAACTTTTCTATCTCTGTAAATTCATTTGCTTCAAAGGCTCTCCATACATAAATATTATAGTCCGCTGCCGTTAGAGTTCCATCCCTGTTAAACATGATGTCATTGTTTAACAGAGTTTTTGAAATATCAAATCTCTCCTTTTCTATGTCGATCTCAGAAGGATTCAGATAATTAAGAGAATTGCCGAGACAGCCGAATAGATCTTTTGCATCCCATTTGGAAAGAATATTAATATTTTCCATCAAAGATTTTTTAAACAATCCGTAATCAACTGAATTATTTTCACTCAAAAGCAGGACGGATAAATTCCGGAAGACAGTCAAAATTTTAAAATCTCTTTCTGAATATTCCTTTATGATGATCAGGAGCTTATCGATTATTACCGGGGAAATATCTTTCAAAAAAACAGAAAGAATATTACTGTCTAAAGGATAATTTCTGGAATGTGAATCAGACAATATATTATTGTAATACTTAACCAAATAGATCAGGAAACTGTAAATGAACATTGCAGAGCTTTCTATCAGTTCTTTATCGGTGGGCGTATTTATGTTATTCGCTCTGTAATGGTAAAGTTTTATCCAGTTGTTCCTCGACATAGCGGCATAAAAATCATTTACAAAAAAATATTCATCATTGAATGACGTCTTTGAATACTGCCTTTCAAGTTCATTCATTTTGATATTGAACAGCTTCGTTATGTTCCTGTTGTTTAATGCATTGAGGAGTATTGTATCCCTTTCAAGAATGTTCTCCTCAAACTCTTCAAGCACAATGAACTTCATTCCCAGCTTGCTCAATTCATGTATCAGATTTTTCATCACTCCATAATTATACGCTTTCCCCGGATACATTTTATTCCATACACTTTCCTTTTCCAGCTCTTCAGAATTAAAATCTGGCCGGTACTTTTTGATCAATGAAAAAAGTTTTAAGGCGTTAGAGTTTTTATTGTGATAAGGTGATCTTATAAGATCCTCGAATCTAAGTAACTCTTCTTTTGAGAAAGATCTTAACATTTCGAGTAAGGAGCTCTTAAGCATTGGTGTTTTCCGGATATTACTTTTTAATGGGGATTATACTTGAAAACATATCAAATATAACACTTTAATGCAAAATATTCATACTTATTCGAAGTGAAACTCGCAAGAAAAATTAGTTGGAGGGAATATCCGATAAATATATTTTGTAAGTAACTAATTAAGAAATAAAAAAGCCGGTAAACAAAAATTATTAAAAAAGAAAAAAATGATAGACAACAATAATAACCCGAATCTTTGTATGCAAAACAATTATTCTGAAAAAGGTATCACCGGTATGCCGGGTTATTATTGTTTTTTTATAATGGATTTTCAGAAGATCAATTAAATAAAGTATAATTCATAAACCCAATTTATAAAAAAAATGAAAACACTCTTACTTGCAATCTCAATTGTCCTGTTATTCGGTTTTAATTTTTTGAAAAATAAAACCGAACAGACAGAGATCGATCCGGCGTCCGATGACATAAGGCTTTATTGTCCTGCTCCCCTATCCTTTTCAGAAACTATAAAATGTTCAATGAACAAGGTGACATCAGTAGATCAGCACTCCATTGATCACAATTGGTACAATGAAGCAATTGGAATTATCAATGATCAGGAGTATAATATTTCCTATAGTGATAAGCTTGGAGCGTTTCAATCACCTAACAGGAAAAATAATATGCGTTTCATTTATCACAAAGATGGATTCACAGCAGTTTCGCGAGACACAAGACGCGAGACGCAAGACGTGAAAAATGATTGGAGTATTGATCTCAGAATTAAGAAGGAGGGATTAGGTATCATGAATGGAGACTTAATTGCTGATGGTAACAAGTCATCGATAGAAAATGAAAATATAAGAATTGATTATACAAATACAAAAGAAGGCATGCGGCAGGATTTTATTATTAAAACAAAACCTAAAGAAGAAGGAAAGCTAAGATTAAATATATCTGCTGATACAAAATTAAAAATGATTGCAGGAGCTGATGCGTTGATGTTTAAAGATAATAAAGGAGCTGATATGATGAAGTACTCTTCTTTAAAATGCTGGGACGCGAACGGTGTCGAACTCAGAGCCTACTTTGAAAAAAATTACAAATTGCAAATTTCAAATGACAAATTACAAAAACCAAATAATTCTGATGAAGTCACGGATAATACTATTTGTAATTTGAAATTTGACATTTGTAATTCCTTTTCGATCGTTGTAAACGACGAGGACGCAACATATCCCATCACCATCGATCCTCTTTCTACAAGTGCAGACTGGACCGCAGAAAGTGATCAGTCTGACGCGCAGTTCGGTTATTCGGTTTCGACTGCCGGTGATGTCAATGGCGACGGATATTCTGATGTAATAGTCGGCGCTCCTTATTTTGATAATGGTGTTACTGATGCGGGAAAAACTTTTGTTTATTACGGATCAATTACGGGTTTGTCGTTGAGTGCAAACTGGACAACTGAAGGAAATTCAAATGCAGTCAATCTTGGAACCAGTGTCTCAACTGCGGGTGATGTCAATGGCGACGGATATAGTGATGTAATTGTCGGAGCTGCTTCTATTGATCCTCCCTGGCTGCAAAAAAATTCAGCTGCAGTTGAAAATCTTCAAGATGTTTACTTTACCTCTACATCAAAAGGCTGGGCGTCGGGCGCAGGTGGTACGATTGTCAGAACAACCGACAGCGGAGAAAACTGGTCGGTACAAAATTCAGGAACTTCAGCGGATCTTAGGAGTATTTTTTTTACGTCGCCAAATACAGGCTGGGCTGTAGGTTTAACGGGAGTCATAAGAATAACTACAAACGCCGGGGGATCCTGGTTATTTCAGACATCAGGGACCACAGCAAACCTTAGCTGTGTTTATTTCAGAACTTCAACTGAGGGATGGATAGCGGGCCAGAGCGGAATAATAAAGAAGACCACTAATGCAGGCGTTAACTGGACCGCTCAGACCTCAGGACTTACAGCTGAACTTCGGGACATATTTTTTACTTCAGCAACAGAAGGATATATTGTCGGTGCTACAGGAAAAATTATTAAAACAACAAACGGCGGAGTCAACTGGACAGCGCAAACATCAGGAACAACACAAACTCTGCGTGCAATTTATTTTTCTTCTTCAACTACCGGATGGGCTTTTGGTCATGCGGGGACAATTCTTTATACTACAAATGGAGGAACATCATGGACACCTCAAACCTCAGGAACTACACAGGATCTTTACGCATGTTATTTTACATCACCAACAAACGGATGGACCACAGGATTAGGAGGTACAATACTTAAAACTACTGATGGTGGATCAAACTGGATTTCGAGAAACGGAGGAGCCGGCGGTGATATGAGAAGTATATTCTTTTCCGCACCCGATTCGGGAATTGCTGTTGGAAGTTTCGGTGTGATTTGTAAGTACAAAGCTTCCGCAACAGGCACAGGCGGTTTTACTAATGTGTATCATGGTTCCGCTTCAGGATTATCTCCTTCGGTAAGCAGCATTCTGACAAGCGGTACAGGATCTAATTCTACAGGCACTGTAGTTTCGGCTGCGGGCGATATTAATGGAGACGGTTATGGAGATGCTCTGATCTCGTATCCGCTGAATCCCGGAACAGGGAATGTCTTCATCCATTACGGTTCAGCTTCAGGATTACAAACAACTCCTAACCAGACATTAACAGGAAGTCAGACGAGCGAATTGTTTGGATGCAGTGTTTCAACTTCAGGAGATGTTGACGGTGATGGGTATTCCGATATTATAGTAGGGTCATCAAATTTTATGGTTGGACATGGTACAAACGGAAAAGCATTTGTTTACCGCGGGTCAGCTTCGGGAATTATTGAAGCTCCCTACTGGAGTAAAGAAGGACCTGGCTTTGATCCGCAATACGGGTATTCGGTTTCAACAGCCGGCGATGTAAACGGAGACGGATACTCTGATATCGTAGTAGGTTCTCCGCAAAATTCTGCACCACACTGGGGAAAAGCATTTGTGTATCACGGATCAGCTTCAGGAATTTCCGCAACTGAAAACTGGTCAGCAGAATATTTTGATCCCGGTGCGAAATTCGGAACAAGCGTATCAACTGCCGGTGATATCAATGGTGACGGATTCGCGGATGTAATTGTCGGTGCGCCGTATTATGACAATGGTCAGGTTGATG
>JBDTLQ010000052.1:0-11622 GCA_039934715.1 Ignavibacteria bacterium
AAAATCAGGAGGTTTTAAAAATGGCAAAAATGAAAAACTTGTTTTTCGTTTTACTAACCGTTGTATTGCTGACAGGTTCTACCATGTTAGTAGGCTGCGGTGGAGTAAGCGAAGAGCAAATGCAACAATTAAATGATTTGAAGGCAGAAGTAGATGCTCTTCAGTCACAAGTTAATGCAAGGAACGACGAAAAGTCCGCGTTGCAGAAGCAAGTTGCAGACAAGGAAGCAAGTGTTAAAGAATTACAGGGAATCGCAGAGCAAACCAGAAAGAACTGCCCGTAATTTTTCTTAAAGTTTTAAAAATTTTATTAACTAATTTTAAAAAAGTTTAAAAAAAAAGGAGATTTAAAAAATGAAATTTCATAAATTAGTATTATTTATGATGGTTTTCTCCTTGGCAGTATTTGCAAACTCATCTGTATTTGCTCAGGACGATGATGATGATGATGACATGTCTGAAGAACCAGAAGAAATGGATGAAGACATGTGGCAAGCACAAATGGATGAATATACCGCCAAGAAAACAGATCTACAAAATCAATTAGCTTCTTTATCAACCGAAATAGATGGTTTAAAGAAGACTCTGGATACAAAAACAGATGCGGAGAACAACGCAAAACAAGGTTTATACAACATGGTTGGTTCTTATGAAGGCTATCAGGCTTACAAAGTAAAATTCGCTGATGCCGAAAAAAGAGTAAACTCATGTAAAGGTCCGGATGATGCTGCAGACATAGAGAAAAACATATGGCCTGCTATCACAGACGGCGGTAACAGCGGAAAGTATAAATGTCTTCCTGAATTCTGGGACAGATATAACTCAATGAAGAAAAAGGTTGCAGACTGCAAAGGTAAAATGGAAACCGGTACATACACAGTTGTAAAGGGTGACTGTTTATACAAAATTGCAGGAATGAAGAATATTTATGGCAATTCAAAATTGTGGCCCGCTATCTGGGACGCTAATAAGAGCGGTGTTGTAAGCGCTCCGCCAAGAGTTGCAAAGACTATTCCTAATCCAAATCTTATCTATCCGGGACAAGTTTTAAAGATCCCAACATTGACAGATGCACAAAAATCAGAGGCAATGAGCAAATCATCTATGTACAAATCGAAGAGAAAGAAAAGAATGATGAAGTCTGATTCAAGTGACACAGGTAAAACTGAAATGAAGAAAATGGATATGAAAAAAGATACCACTAAGAAGAAATAAGCGGTAGCTTTTTGTCACTCAATATTTTTTACAAAGCCCTTATGCTTGAAGAAAGCGTAAGGGCTTTTAATATAATAAAAAATTTTACACATGAGCGTCATCGAGAAAAAAATTTCCTTATCGGGCGTTGACCTGTTGAATCTCTCGGGTGTTAATGACGAAAATCTTAATCTTGTAAAAGACCATTTCGATTCTACAATTGTGCTAAGGGGTGACACTCTTTATCTCAAAGGAGAATCGGAAGAACTGAAAATAATCGAGAAGATCTTTAATGAACTTATTTTCCTTCAGAAAAGACAAGGAAGAATTTCCTCAAGAGATACAAAACTGGTTTTAGAACTTATCTATTCAAAGGATGATCAGACCGATAATTTAAAACAGAAATTCGGATTTTCCCCGAATGAAATAAATGATGTCATCCTTTCAAGGAAAAATGATTTCATAAAACCCCGAACAGTTAACCAGGCTGAGTATTTCCGCAAGGTAAAAGAGAACGATATTGTCTTTGCAATAGGACCGGCAGGTACAGGAAAGACATATCTTGCCGTAGCGTTTGCAGTGGCAGCTCTTAAGAATAAGGAGGTCAATAAGATAGTACTGGCACGGCCTGCGGTGGAAGCGGGTGAAAGCCTGGGATTTCTGCCGGGCGACCTTTCCGAGAAGATCGATCCGTACCTGAGACCTTTATATGACGCGCTGGAAGACATGGTACCCTTGGAAAAACTGGAAGGATATATGGAAAAAAACATGATCGAGGTTATTCCGCTAGCTTATATGAGAGGACGAACTCTTCACAATGCGTTTGTAATTCTCGATGAAGCACAGAACTCGACATCACTTCAGATGAAAATGTTCCTGACAAGACTCGGTCCGAATTCAAAAGCAATAATCACAGGCGACATCACACAAATTGACCTGCCCAGAAGAGATCAATCAGGACTCGTGGAGATACAGGAGATCCTAAAAAATATTGATGATATAACGTTTCACTATTTTGAAAAATCTGATGTTGTCCGTCATAAACTGGTCAAAGATATCATCAATGCTTACGAAAAATTTCAGGGTCAATAGAAGAGTTTAATTCTTCCTCACAAGTCTTACTGAAAATGCTCCGTCAATGCCATGGACGTGCGGGAACAACTCAATGCATCCGTCCTTATTAACGGCCTTTTCATTGACATAATTTTTTGCATCATCAATGCTAAAATCCTCATGAGCGGACAAAAACATTTTAACAACATCAATGTTTTCTTCCTTCTCAACCGTACAGGTACTGTACACTATTGTTCCTTCAGGCTTCAGATACTTTACTGAGTTTTCCAGAATTTCCAGCTGCAGCTTTTGCAGATTTGAAATATCCTCTATCGCGCGTTTCCATTTTATGTCCGGTTTTTTTGACAATACTCCTAACCCTGAACACGGAGCGTCGACAAGTATCTTATCAGCTTTACCTATAAAATGTTCAGTTAGTTCTTTCGACTTTGGCTCACAGATATCATCGTGAATTTTCTTTACATTCTTCACGCCAAGACGTTCAAGATTCTTTCCCATGACCTCAAGTCTGGATAAATATTTTTCTACTGCGACAATCCTGCCTTCATTATTCATGAGTTCGGAAATCTGTGATGTCTTGCCGCCCGGAGCTGAGCAAACATCAAGTATCAGGTCGTCTTTCTTCGGGTCAAGAAGATGTGAAACCAGTCCGGCACTCTCATCCTGAATTGAAAAATATCCTGCTTTGAACAATTCGTCAGTATATATCTTTGACATCGTTTTGGTGGTAAAGAAATTATCAAGGAAATTGCCTTTCCTGTAGTATAGATTTTTCTCCTTTAGATAATTTTCAAAATCAGAGGTTGAGATCTGAAGATTATTTACTCTCAACGACATCACAGGGCGCTTGTTATTTTCTTCGCACAATCTTACGGCATCATCAAAGCCAAACCTGTTTATCCATCTCCTTACCATCCAGTTAGGATGTGATTGTATTATCCCGAGATAATTTACTTCATCGATCTCTCTCGTTGGCCACACAAGATTATCAAGTGTCCTGATGATCGTGCGGAGAAGCCCGTTCACAACCCCCGCATGCTTTTCACCGTGAATCCTCTTTATGAATTCGACTGCTTCATTGACAGCGGCAGAATACGGTATCTTGTTCAGGAAAAGTATCTGGTACAATGCGACTCTCATCGCGTTGCGTACCTCGGGCAGGCACTTTTCATAATTTCCTCTGTAGAAGCCGTTCAGGAACCAATCCAGCCTCCTCATCCATCTTATTACTCCGTGAGTGATCTCATTCAGCAAAGCTTTGTCAAAGTCATTCAGAGTATCATTCCTGAGTTCTGAATCTATCAGCTTTTCAAGATAAGAATCCGTTCTTTCGCAGCGGCAGATTATTTTTACAGCGCAGGAACGGGCTGATGAGTAAAGGTTAGTAGAATATTCGGTTTCTTTTTTGGATGTGCCGTTTTCATGACCGTTAGTGGTCAGCAGTTCTGACTTCTGATTTTCCATTTCTAAGGTGCTTATGATTCAAATTTGTTGCAGAGCAAAAATAACTAAACCAGCTAAGAGTTGAAATGATTATTTAAATCCTCGAGGATATTTACTCACCATTTCTGTCCAAATCATTTTTCTCTTTTGAAATTTATATGTTTATTGTTTCCAAGTGAAATATTGTTTGGTTTTTAAAAATTAACCTTTAAAACTTTTTTAACCGCAAAGCGCGCAAAGGGTGCGCAAAGAAATCAAAGATTTATTATATATTGTTCTTTTTCAATTAAGAAACTTGAACTTTGGGGGCTTTGCGTCTATTCACGTTCTTAACGTTTAAAATTAGATATTTCCAAATGCAAACGTTTTGGACACATGTGTTACTCAACGATCTCAACTTCACATTCATCAATTGAATTTAAAAAATATTTCCCATATGTCTTTGTAATTATCCTGTTGTCAAGAATTGCAATAATCCCTTTATCAGACTTATGGCGGATCAGCCTGCCCACCCCCTGCCTGAATTTCAATATTGCCTCGGGTAAAGAGTATTCAAAAAAACTATTGCCTCCGTTTTGTTCAATGAATTCCATCTTCGCCTGAACCAACGGATGGCTGGGAACCTGGAATGGAAGCCTTGTGATGATAAGATTGCTTAACGCTTCTCCGGGAACGTCAACGCCCATCCAGAAGCTGTCCAGCCCGAACAGCACTGAATTAATATTACTCTTGAAATGCTTCAGCAGTAAACTTCGTGAAGAACCGGCTCCCTGTGTAAGCAATTCGATCTCATCTCCGGCAAGCAGCAGTTTAAGCTCGTTACCTATGTGATTGAGTAAAATTGAGTTTGTAAAAAGAACTAGTGCTTTACCATCGGTCATCTTAATAAAATAATGTATCCATTCTGCTAATTTTTCCTTATAAAAAAAATTATTTTCTTTTGACGGCGACGGTATGTTTTTAGGAATGAAAATTTTTACCTGTCTGTAAAAATCAAAAGGAGAATCTACCTTGAGTTCATTTACGGATTCCGCACCGAGACGTGTTTTCAAATATTCAAAACTATTGTTTATTGTCAATGTCGCGCTGGTAGATATAGTTGTATTGCCGGGCCGGAAAATATTACTTCTGAAAAAATCTGAAATATCAACAGGTGAAGAGCAAATATTTACATTCGACTCAGGTCTCTGAGAAGAAAGCTCGACCCAGTAGACATATTCGTTTGTATCCTCATTCTTGCTTTGTTTTAAGAAATCCTCCAGCACATAATTAAATTGTGTAAATCTTAAAATATATTCATTCAGCTCATTCTCCTGAGATTCGTCCTTGCAAACAGGCCTTAGTGATCTTAGGTTTGACAATAAATTATCCAGCTCCGGTTTCAAAATATTCCCGGATATATTTTTTTCATAAACTCTCGCTGTCAGGCCTTCCATTTTTCCATCCTTCATTTGAAATAAATTTTTACGAAGAGTGTGAAAGAAAAGCTGATTAAGATCCATTAGATTAATAATATTTGCCTGTATGTGAAGAGAAGGCAATGAAAGCAAAAATCCTTTTTTCGTTTTGGTATTGTACAAACGCAGCAGGTTATATTTTAACATTTCACGGGAGAATGCCGGAGATATATGATCACTCGCAACCTGTTCAATTGTATGCGCTTCATCAAATATCACAAAATCGTTTTTATAGAGATATCCTTCCCTGTCTTCCGAAATTCCGTCAAAGAGTGTAAAGAATAAATGATGATTTACAATTATCACATCCGAATCAGCGAGATCCTTTTTTGCTTTGTGATAAAAGCAGTCGGTATCCTCCCCGCCGCAGGTTTTCATTGTGCAGATGCCTCTTTCGGAACAGACCGAATTCCATACGTTATCATTTATTTTAAAGTTTATGTCTGAGCGTGTTCCGTCAATTGTATTTTTTGACCATTGATAGATAAGTTCAAGGTTATGTTCTTCATCTGTTTCAAATAAAGTGTTTGAAGCTTCCATTGCGCGGCGCAATCTTTTCGGGCAGAGATAATTGTTGCGTCCCTTCAAAAGCTTTGCTTTGAACTCTACAGGAAATATTTTCTGCAGAAAGGGAATATCCTTATTTATCAATTGTTCCTGAAGATTGATGGTGTAGGTGGATATTATTACTTTCTTCTGATTTTTTTTTGCGTAATAGATCGCGGGTACAAGGTAAGCAAAACTTTTTCCGACACCTGTCGGAGCTTCTATGAAAACATGTGAATTGTTTTCAAGCGCTGTAAGAATTGATTCAGCCATAGCCTCCTGGGAATTCCTGTATTCAAAATTGCCGTAATGTTTTGACAAAATTCCATCAGGAGAGAAAAAATTTTTAACTTCATTTATCATATCTGTCGTCTGGGTCAGCATAATGTGAATTGTTTATTTATATTAACTTTAAAATCTTGATCAAGTTATTCAGAGAATTGTAAATATAAAATGCGAAAACTTTCACATTCAGAGATCGAGCTTGAAAGAAAAAAAGTTGAAGAGATAGACAGCTTCCATAGAAATCCTATTTATGTCCTGTGTGACAATATAAGGAGCATCTTCAATGTCGGGGCCATCTTCAGAACCTCTGACGGCGCGTTCATTGAAAAATTATTTCTGACAGGTTATACTCCATATCCGCCCCGAAAGGAAATAGAAAAAGTCGCTCTGGGCTCGACAGAAAGTGTGCCATGGGAATATCATAAAGATGCACTGGATGTTGTAAGATCATTGAAAGCACAAAACATAAAAATCGCTGTCCTTGAAATTACAGACTCAAAGAATCATATCTGGAACATTTCGAAAAAAGATTTTCCAATATGTCTGGTACTTGGAAATGAGATATCCGGGGTTTCAAAAGAGATCATTGAACTTGCAGACATTTCGTTCGAACTGCCGATGCTTGGAATGAAACAATCTTTGAACGTTTCTGTCGCATACGGGGTTGCTGTATACGAGATGGTAAAGAAGCTCAACTTCAGCAACTCTAAGTAATCCACATTTTTTTTATTGAACGCAGATGACACGGAAGAAAACTGATTTACGCTGATTTCTTTTTACATTTTTCAAGTTCATCTCAAACAGAAGTACGAGTTAATTTATTTTAAATAGAACTGGGCATATTTTAAAAAAATCTCTAAGATCAGTGATAATCAGCTAATTAAGTGTTATCCGCTCGCCTCGCTTCGATTCTAAGCAGGTGTTCGATTTTTTGTCGTGCCTTAATCAACAACTGACGTATAATATTTATCATTGACATTTCTGAGTATAAACTTGAATTTTACATAAACTTAATCACACGAACATGAAAAAGATAATTGTTGCATTAGTAGTCATTCTTATGAGTTCAACACTTTCCCATGCACAGTTCAAAGAACCTGAAAAAACACCTTCATATAAAAGTACCGGGAATTTGATCCTTGGCTTTATTAATCCGAATAACTTTACAATGAACCACTCATTCAATGTCTCGATGATAAGCACCGGATATGGAAATGTGTCACTCACTTCTTATGTAAATTCAATGAATTATAAGATCTCTGACAGGTTCAATGTAAGCGCGGATGTAAAATTTCAGTATTCACCATTCGCGTCTTCAAAGTTTGGCACTTCAAATTCAACAGCGTTGCAAAATAACCTGTCAGGTTTATTTCTATCAAGAGCATCTTTGAATTACAAGATCTCCGACAATTCATTTATCAATTTTGAATACAGGAGATATGACGAGAGTGATTATCTAAATGATTTTCATAATCCATTTCATCCAAACTCGGGATATTCCGGATATTAACATTTCAGATTGGAAGTAAAAATTCAAGATCATACATTTTTAATTTTATACCGAAAGTAATAAAAACTTTCGGTTTTTTATTTGCTTAAAAAATTTTGAAGAAGAGTTTTCTGGCCTATATTTTAAATGGCGCGATAATTTTATTTATAATACTTGTTGTTTATTTCGGATTTTCATTTATCAATAATTCCATTAAATCGGATAAAAGCATAAAGGAAATAACCGACACTACAAAATCAATAACCAATCAGCCTAACCTGACCGTTCAGCTGGATGTTCAGAACGGAACATCAGAAAACGGTGTCGCTTCAAAGTTCACGGATTATTTAAGAAGGAACGGGATCGACGTGGTCGAGATCGGAAATTATAAATCGAAGGACATCGATAAGACACTTGTAATAGACAGAACAGGTGACAGAACTAAAGCAAGGAAAGTTGCTATGCTGCTTGGGGTAAGCGATAAAAATATAATAGAGCAGACAAACAACAGCCTCTATCTTGACGTCAGTGTAGTCATCGGTAAAGATTTTAATGATTTAAAACCTTATAAGGAGAATATAAAATAAATATGGATTCAAAAGAACTTGCTTTTATTGTCGCAGACCTGATGCTTCAGAAAAAAGGATCACGGATATTAGTTATGGATCTGAAAGACCTTACAACAGTTACTGATTATTTTGTTGTCTGCTCGGCAACATCTGACACACAGGTGAAAGCAATCTCGGATTTCATAAAGGCAGAAACAAAAAAGATCGATGAAACAGCCTGGCACAATGAAGGTTATTCTAACCTGAGCTGGGTTCTTCTTGATTTTGTAAATGTTGTCGTTCATATTTTTCTGGAAGACACCAGGAAATTCTATAATCTCGAAGGTCTTTGGGCGGATGCAAAAATAAATGAAATAAAAGATGAATGAACATTGACAAAAAAAAACAGCCACGCCTTTTACTCACTACAGGTGACCCTAACGGAATCGGACCCGAAATCATTTTAAAAATTTTCAGCGATACACATTTCATTTCAAAATTTGATCTTACTGTTGTTGGCTCGAAAAAAATCTTAGACCACTACTCTACCCTCCTTAACATACAACCGGTTTCGGAAGACCGTATTATTGAAATTCCTTTATCCAAAAAATTTAGTATAACACCTGGTAAGATTAAAAAGAATTCAGGGAAATTTTCGGGATACTCTGTCAGGATAGCCGCAGATCTATGCATTAACCGGGAATATTCCGGTATGATAACTCTGCCTTTATCAAAAGAATCATTGAATCTCGGAGGCTATAGTTACCCCGGTCACACTGAGATGCTTACAGAATTAACAGGGTCAGATAATACGGTGATGATACTTTACTCGGAAATTTTTTCGGTAGCACTTGTGACAGGACATTTGCCTTTTAAAGAAGTTGCAAAAAAAATAAGTAAAGAGCTGCTTGTCAGAAAAATAATTGCGGTTAATAATTCACTTGTCCAGGATTTCAAAAAGAGAAATCCAAAGATAGCGCTGCTGTCATTGAATCCGCATGCAGGCGATAACGGATTGATTGGAAATGAAGAGAATGTGATAATTAATCCTGTGATAGAAGAATTGAATTCTGTCGGATTTAACCTACGCGGTGCGTATGCCTCAGACGGTTATTTCGCAAATGAGAGTTATAAAAAGTTTGACATTACCATCGCAATGTATCATGACCAGGGATTAATACCGTTTAAGATGATCTCGTTCGATAAAGGCGTTAACTTCACTGCGGGTTTAAATATAGTCCGAACTTCACCGGATCACGGTACTGCTTTTGACATAGCGGGTTTAGGAAAGGCAAATCCGGAAAGTACAAAGGAAGCAATCATACTCGCTGACAGTCTTGCAAAAGGCAAGCAATGAAAATGAACTGATCTTATGCAGCGGAAGTGAAAACTTATTCTATTGAAATGTCAAATTCAAAATCATAATTCATAAATCCAAAATTCTATCTATCTTTTGATCAGGAACTCGAGAATCTTTTTCCAGTCCTTTTTAAAATCATATTCGAACCTGTCAGCAGGATTAAGGTCAAAAGCCTTCTCAAGCATATCGATCCCATATTCAATCTCTTCTTTAAGAAAATAAATTTTTGCTTTTTCGTAGTAAGGTTCAGCCCATTGAGGATGAATCTTGATCACTTTATCAAAAGCCTTAAGCGCATTGTCAAAAAGTCTCGCATCCAGCAGCGCGCAACCGTAATCATACCAGGCATCATAATTTGATGTTTCAAGCTTTACCACCATCTCATAACTCTTGATCGAATCTTCAATTCTTCCCAATGCATGTTCAGAGTCAGCTTTAAGATACCATATCTCAGAATAGTCTTTGCAGAGTATCAGTGCAGAATTGAAATCATCAAGTGCTTTCTCATATTTAGAAAGATTAAAATAACAATTGCCCCGTCCGTAATAGGATTCATAATTCTGCGGGTCAATTTTTATAGCTTCAGTAAAATAGCTTATCGCTATTTCATTTTCACCGAGTTCCTCATATGCATTTCCCATGTTGTGCAGTGTGTAAGAATCCGTCTTCTTTAGATCCAATGCTTTCTTATAGCAGCTGATCGCTTTATAAAGTCTGCCGACCGAAGCATACGCATTTCCGCAGTTGTACCATGCTGAGGCAAAATTTTCTCTTAAAGCAAGACACATTTCGTAACTTTCGATCGCCTTAATATATCTGCCCATTCGGTTAAGCACAATTCCCCTGTTATACCATGCGGTATAATTCATCGGAGAATATTCCAGATGCTCGTCATAAGCCGATACTGATTCTTTAAGCATATCAAGAAAATCAAAACAATAACCCAGTTCATAGTAGGCATCTTTATGATCTTTTTCAACCTTTAAAACTTTTTCAAAACATTCGGCCGCTTCAACAAATTTCTCCATCTTTTCAAAGGTCAGACCCATATTGAACATGGCATCAAGATTTTCCGGCTCAATTTCAATCGCCTTTGAAAAGCATTCAAGTGCCATTTCAAATTTATCGGAATTGTCCAGTGTAATACCTTTATTAATGTAGATCTCGGTATCGGTGGGATCAAGCAGGATCGCTTTTTCGAAATACTCAATTGCTTCGTCAAATTTGCCTAAACTGTCAAGGATCAATGCCTTTTTATGCCAGGCTTCAGTCGAATAAGGATATATATCAAGGAAAACATTTACATAATTCAGAGCCTTTTCAAATTCATTATTATCAAAATAAAAGTTTATTATTTCTTCTAAATTCTCAGGGTCAAAGCTCTTTTTAGCTTCTTCTTCCAGTTTTAAGATCTTTTCAAGTTCTTCATTTTTCTTGTTCTTTCTCTCGCCGTTATTTGCATCTTCTTCGCCCAGGAAATCCGGACTCTCGAAGTCATTCATAGTAATCTCCTTTATTAATGATAAGTCAATTTTTATTTTGATGAAATTAGATAAAAGTCTGTATTAAGTCAAGTAATTATTCATAAGAGAGAAATTTTTGGATAATCTAAACCTCTCTGAATCCGTTTTCACTTCACTAATTCTTTAACTGTTTGTAAAATATTCATCATGCATTGAAGATACACTGCATTAATTAAGTTGTTGCACTCTCAAATATTGTATTCTATACCACAACTTTTATAAGTATATTTGGAAAAATTTTTATTAATTAAAAATATATTTTCCTTGGCAAAAAAATTCAATTCCTATCTTCCGGAGAATTACAAATTTAAAAACATTCTTTACAATAAAGACTCATACAAATCCATTATCACCATCAACCGTGAAAAAAAACTTAACTGTTTAGATATCGGGACCATAAATGAACTTACTATGGCTTTCAAAGACTCTTCCTGGGATGACAGCATTGCCGTGATAATTCTCACGGGAGCAGGCAGAAGAGCTTTCTCAACTGGCGCTGATCTCGACGAACAGGAAAAATATTTCCTTAGCAATCCGAACGACTATTACAAATGGATGTATGAGTTTATTCAGCTTCATGAGGTTATGAGAAATGTGGGGAAACCAACAATAGCAAGATTAAACGGAATGGTCGTTGGCGGAGGTAATGAGCTGAACATGAGCTGTGACCTGGCGATCGCTGCCGATGATATTATAATTAAAC
>JBDTLQ010000053.1:0-11619 GCA_039934715.1 Ignavibacteria bacterium
CAAAACTTTTCAAATGCTGATACTATTTACTAATTTAAGAATGATGCATGAACATTTGCTTTAAGAGCATCAATCGGAATAATGGCTTTACGTGTTCCGTCTAATCTGCATTTGATAACATTAATGAAAATAGGGGAAAGCATTTCTGATATTATGAGAGACTTCAAAAAATTTACTTTTCACAATAACATAGCCAAATTTATAAAGAAAAAAATTTTAAGAAATTATTTTATAAGAAGCATCTTTTTTGTATCACTGAAATTATCCGTAATGATCTTGTAATAATATATGCCGCTCGAAAGTTTGCTCCCGTCAAAGTTTACTTCATATACTCCTGCATTAAGCTTTTGACCTATAAGCCTTACTACTTCTTTCCCCATTCCGTCGTATACAGTCAGATCTGTTTCCGAGCCGGAAGGAAGACTGAATTTTATTTTAGTGCCGGGATTAAAAGGGTTGGGATAATTTTGCTCCAGATCATAACCTGCAGGAATGCCGGTACCGATCTGATTAACATTAACTGATTTAGGTGTAATGTAAACTTTTAGTATATAGTCACTGGGAAAGCTTGGTGTATTGTTGGGAAGCAGTGCTCTTATCCCTCCGAAAATATATCCTGCAAAGGTCCGTCCGCTTAGTTCATTGATCTTTATCACACCGTTGGCAAAATGAGGAACAGACTGTTCAATAATAAATTTTGAATTTGTACCGAGAAGTGCCGGAAGCTTTGTCGCGGAGATCCGTTCGTCGGAAGTTCCGTTTGAATATTTTGTGAGTGTGGTTATATCATCTATGAATGGAACAAGAGAATCATATTCCTGCGAGTGAGTGATCTCATTATAATAATAGACACTCATTCCTCCGAAGAAAGTTGTATGAAGATTTCCTGTGGTCTGATTGAAAGCGCTGAGATATGAGCAGCTGTACTGGCTCATCTTCTGGGAAAATGTGTTGTCCACTGTAGCTCCGCTGCCCGTGATATATATCGGATTCAAGAAAGGAAGATCAGCTCCGTGAATAAAAACTCCGCCGTAAAGGATCAGGTAAGGATTCAAACCGTCAGATGACATCGCAGGCACTACATTCATGTCCCTTCTGTGATATTCAACCGTATCGGTCTCGGCGCTGTAGTCTGTGATACTTAAACTTCCGCCGATATCTTCAATCTTAAATTTTCTGATCTGATTAGAGTATACCTGATTATTAATGAGTCTGGTATAACTTCCCGTAAAATTATGTCCTCCTATAAGATAAAAATGATCTCCGAGCTTTTCAAGATTACCGCCGCAGATCTGCATCCTGCTGTCTGTCAGCTGTCTTATATAAGGCGAGATCGAAGCGCCGGTCGTGACCGCCTGAACCATTTCATTGATATCAATTACAGTCAGCACCGGAAATGTTATGAAGCCGTTTGATGTGCTGTCAAAACCATAGCCACCGATCATGTATAATTTATTTCCGTCCTGAACATATTGCATATTGTTTGAGCGAAGAGGATCAGCAATAATGTATGAGCAATCTATAAAAACATTTTTTGACCATGTCTCTACCGTGTTCGGATTTACTACAAAGATATTTTTATTGGCGTACTGTTTTGGAAAAGATGAACCGGCATCAAAGCCGTGAAGTCCGTTTGTTCTGCCTCCGACTAAAAGCCATTTGCCGTTTGACTCTGCAAATGCAAAGGAATGTATCGAAGGTGTGCCCGGCATCATTACCCGTTCAAGCTCTATCGAGTAAGGATCATTTTCGGAATGAGATTTCAGCGTGAGCATTAAGATGATAATGCTCATTGAGCAACGTAAAAATGTTTTCATTAATTTATTTTACCCTTGGTTTTTAAAACTTTGAAATATAAAAGACTATGACGGCTCTACCCAGTCACCGTTCTCTCTGATAAGATCTATGAGTTCATCAACAGCCACTTCAGTGTTTACACTTTTTTTGATCACATCTCTTCCTTTGTATAAAGTTATCTTGCCCGGTCCGCTGCCGACATATCCATAATCGGCATCCGCCATTTCCCCCGGACCGTTCACTATGCATCCCATGATCGCAATTTTTACTCCTTTAAGATGCTGGGTTCTCTTTCTTATCATTGAAGTTGTAACCTGAAGATCAAACAATGTTCTTCCGCATGAAGGACAGGAAATGTACTCGGTTTTTGAAATTCTTGTTCTTGTTGCCTGAAGTATTCCAAAACTTAAGCTGTTAATATTTCTAAGACTCATACTTCCCGATTCGATCCATATACCGTCGCCTAATCCGTCAAGGAATAAGCCTCCGATATCAGTTGCACTATACAGCATTACTTTTTCTTCATCAGCATTATCATAATTTCTTTTTAATACAACGGGAGCTTTGATATCATTATTTATCAGTTCGATAAATGCTCTGCGAAGTTCTGACATCGCATGATCATTATCACTGTTTAGTATTACGACGCACTTTTTATCTCCGGCAATTTTATTGATCAGATCATTCGAAAGATCATCAATTGAGATCGATACAAAATTTATTCTATCGCTCTTTTTATTATTTGAAATGTATTGTTCCGCATTAAACAAGGGAAAGGAATAACTGTTATCTTGGAGAACCAACCATTTATCATGATCGAAGATCTTCTTAAGAGTACCCGGAAGTTTGTAGCTTATGTCGTCTTTTCCGAGATATAAAAAATCAGGAGCTGAATCCCCAATATTCCATTTATCAAGCGACTCACTGTAATGATATGAAAGATCTTTTAAAGCTGTGTAATCTTTCTTTATATTTTTATCGGCTGTGATAATTACAACAGGCACATGATGATTGCCGAGCTTATCAACTTCGACCGTATCTCTTCTTTTAAAATCAAATGGATTAAGCGGGTTATCAATGATCGGTGGAATTTCTTTATGCTTATGTCTATTGGCGTAACGGTTAACAAGATCTATCGCGACAGGAATTTCAAATTCAGGTTCTTCAGTCAATGAAACTCTTACAGTATCCCCTATTCCGTCCTCAAGCAATGTACCGATGCCGACCGCTGATTTGATCCTGCCGTCTTCTCCGTCGCCTGCTTCAGTCACACCAAGGTGTATCGGATAATTCATACCTTCTTCTTCCATCCGGTTGATCAGCAAACGATATGCTTCCACCATAACTTTCGGATTACTCGCCTTCATCGATAAAACTATTTCATGATAGCTGAGGTCTTCGCAAATTCTCACAAACTCAAGCGCGGACTCAACCATTCCAAGCGGTGTATCACCAAAGCGGCTCATGATCCTGTCGGAAAGAGATCCGTGATTCGTTCCGATCCTCATCGCGGTTCCGTAATCCTTGCATATCAATACAAGCGGTGAAAATTTCCGGCGGATCCTTTCGAGTTCGGATTCATAAGTATCGTCAGTATATTCTATAAAATTAAATTTTTTCTTATCTGCATAATTTCCGGGATTCACTCTTACCTTTTCAACTATTCTGGCAGCGACTTCTGCGGCGTTAGGAGTAAAATGAATATCAGCGATCAGAGGAGTATCGTATCCTCTTTTCCTTAATTCATTTTTAATGTTCTCTAAGTTCTTTGCTTCATTTATACTGGGGGCTGTGATGCGTACATACTCTCCGCCAGCTTCAATTATGCGGATCGATTGTTCGACGGTTGCAATTGTATCCATCGTATCAGTTGTTGTCATGGATTGGACCCTGATAGGATTATTTCCTCCAAGCGGCACAGAGCCGATCCTCACTTCACGTGTTATGAATCTTGAATATGAAGTAAGGTCGTTGCAATATTTTTTGGAGAGTGTTTCAAATTCCATTAGTATCGGATTTTTTTGCTGAGCTGGGATAATTCCCATCTTTCGGATTCCGTTAAGCTCTGATAGCCGCCCGCGCTTACTTTATCAAGCAGCGCATTCAATCTGTCTTCATTAAGTTGCTCCTGCGTCTCAATATCCTTTTTATAATCTGTTACATTAAGATCCTGATATTTTGCTTCGGAAACTTTTTGATTCCCGGGCTTCGAGCCATTGCTGTAAACCGGAGGTGTTTGTTTTCTTTTATCTGAGGAAGTATATGAAGTAAATTTATCTTTAAATCCCGCGTTGCCGAAAAATTTCATTGAAGAGCCGCGATAGAAGATCAGTAAGTAGATAAGCCCAACAACACCGCCGCCAAGATGAGCCGCGTGAGCGATCCCTGAATTGCTTCCGCCGGCTACCGAGAATAATTCGATCAGCATATAAATTATTACAAGATATTTTGCTTTCAAAGGTATCAGACCGTAAATATAAATGACCCTGTTTGGAAATAAATATCCGAACGCGACAAGTATTCCGTAAATTGCTCCCGATGCACCAACTGTCGGACCAACACTTGTAAATAAAGGAGCGATCAGTAAATTACACAAGCCTGCTCCGACACCACAGATCAGATAGTATGTTAAAAATCTTTTTTGTCCCCAGGTATTTTCAAGCTCCATTCCGAACATCCATAACGCGAACATGTTAAGAGCTAAATGCCAGAATCCTCCGTGAAGGAACATGTATGTAAATAACTGCCAGGGATAGAAGCTTAACTTTATTACCTGCCCCATTGAATCCCGGAACAAGACCGGTTCAAGCGGGTTCAATGCAAAATATTTTGTGATGATCACATCAAATGTCATGTTGCCTACAGAATAGCCTGCAAGCAGAAGATTGAAGATAACAAATATCGCGATATTAGATATAAGAAGAAGTTTTATGACGGGGGGAAATAAAGAAAGTCCTCCAAAAAAACCCGGTCTTCTGTAATAATTATTCATTGTTGGTTAAAATTCTTTGCGCGTTTTCATAGTCCTGAACTGTATCGATCTCCATGCACGCGAATTCTGAAACATCCACACTATATATACTGTTCCTTGAGGAATTTAGCTCTTCATCCATATCCATTACTTCCTGAAAGGATGCTTCGTAAAATTCGCTTACGATATTTTCTTTGATAATTTTTCTATCCAATATACTAAATAGCTCTTTCATAAAGAATGAAGAAAACTTCTCAATGCCTATCGATTCACCCGCGGAAGCCTGTATTGATATCTCTTTCCCGATCTCGAGCACTTTATTGTCTTTATCAAGAATAACCTTGATCTGCTCTTCATCAAGCTTGTCAGTATAATTTACTGCCAGGCAATTTTCGTGATCCGAATCAAGCAGTTTTGTGATTATTCCTTTATCAAAAAGTATGTCACTATCGAGAAGCAATATGTCTGTTTTAATAAAATCCTTTGTCATCCACAGGGAATAGGAATTATTATTATTTTCATAATCAGGATTTGTCAAAAATATTTTTTCTATATCCGGAAAATTCACATTTACAAAATCTTTTATCATATTTTCTCTGTATCCTGTGACAAAAATAAAATCACTGATACCGTTTGATACGACGTTTTCGATCGTCCTTTGCAAAAGATTTTTATTGCCGACATTCAACAGACATTTTGGCGTAGTATCTGTAAGAGGTCTTAGCCTTCTTGAAACTCCCGCTGCCAGTATCACTGCCTGCATTTTTGTTTTGTTTAATTAAATTAGTTTGTATCTTTCATTTTAAGACAATTTTTTTATCACCGATTTCTGCCAGAGAAGAAGTATGATGAAAATAAAATTACCCAATGTGATGGTAACTATTAAATAAAGATCTATCCTGTTAAGTAGTGAAAAAATTATTAACACAACCATATGAGTTGTAGAGCCGATCCAGCTCCATAATCTCAGCAGCAATTTATTTCTTGCTTTGAATTCTTCGGGGGATACTTTAAGATCAATATGTCTTGTCGATTTTTTTTGAAAGTTTGAATAAGCCAGGTAAAGTGAGATCAGAAACTTTTCCAGACTTTTACCTTTAACATTTTTCAGCCTCTCCTGCTCATCTGAGTATTCTACAATTTCTTCATCAACACTTGACGCCTTATGATAAACATACTCAAGATACATGTTCCTGTAATGATCAAAGAACATGTTTTGCAGTGCCTTCGAAATTCCTGCTGCAATTGTTAATGCCCAGCTGTATAACGGATTTCCTGTGATGGATGTCATAGCTATCCCCAATCCCAGGAATACCGAGATCGATGTGATGTAATCTATGAAGCCGTCAATTACTCTCCCTATCTTTGTGCCGTTTTTTTTTAACCTCGCAAGCTGACCATCCATGCAGTCAAGCGTATTGCATATAAAAAAACTAGCGGACGCAAGAATGAAAAATTCATATGTTCCGAATCCGTAAAGAACTCCCGAGAGGATCCCGAATATAAGTGCAACAATGGATATCTGATTTGGAGTAATGCCCGTATTGTAAATCAGCTTTACCAATACAAACGAGACCGGCCTGAAAATTATCAGATCAAGTATTTCTTCCGAGTCAACTGTTTTTAGAGATTCTTTAAATTCAGATGATAGGGACATTCATAAAAATTTTTGACATAAAAAAAATTATAATTCAACCTGTGTTCCGACTTCGAAAACCCGGTTGGGAGGAATATTAAAAAAGTCAGTTGCACGCTGCGCGTTATTTGACATGATAATAAAAAGCTTATCTCTTAATACGCCTAATCCTTTCTTTCTGTTTGAAATAAGTGTTTCTCTTCCAAGGAAGAATGTAGTATTGTCCATTTTAAGCTTGATGCCCTGCTTATCAAGCAGTTCGATTATCTGTTGTATATTGGTTATATCCATGAAGCCGAAGTTTGCGATCACTCTGTAAAAACCTTCTGTAGGCTGTTCAATCTGTATGGATTCTTCAGCTCTGATATGAGGGACCTTGTGAAATTTGATCGTGAGTATAACGATCTGCTTGTGAAGCAGCCTGTTGTGTTTTATGTTGAGAATAAGTGGAGGAGGGGTTCCGTTTGAATTACTAGACATATAAACAGCGGTACCCGGAATTGAGATCATCCTGATGCTGAGTATTTCGGTTATAAAATTTTCCAGTGACATTGTCTGCTGGCGTATCTTTTCAAGAAGGTTCCTTCTTCCTTTATTCCAGGTAGTCATTAAAATATAGATCACTGCGCCAATTGCCAAAGGAACCCATCCGCCCTGTGCGATCTTCAGAAAATTTGCACCCCAGAACGATAAATCAATTATTAAAAAAAATGATGTTACAAATATTGCAATTGGTACGCTCCATTTCCAGAGTTTTACCATTGCTACAAACAAAAGAATAGAAGTGATCACCATTGTAGTAGTGACTGCAATTCCATACGCGGCGGCAAGGTTGTCGGATGACCTAAACCCAAGAACCAAAGTAATGGTTGCTACAAATAAAATCCAATTAAGCTGCGGAATATATATTTGACCTCTTTCTTCTTCGGACGTGTGAAGTATCCTCATCCGTGGCAGATATCCCAATTGCAGGGCTTGGAAAGTCAGTGAAAAGGCTCCTGAAATTACTGCTTGTGATGCGATTACGGTTGCAAAGGTTGCCAGAATGACCAATGGATATAGAGCCCATTCAGGTGCGAGATAGTAAAAAGGATTTTTAACTGCTTCTTCATTATCGAGGAGTAGTGCTCCCTGTCCGAAATAATTTAATACCAGGCATGGGAGAACTAAGCCAAACCAGGCATACTTAATAGGCTTGATACCGAAATGACCCATGTCAGCATATAATGCTTCTCCGCCGGTTACAACAAGAAAAACGGATCCGAGAATTACAAAACCGTGAAAACCATTTTCTACAAAAAATTCGGCAGCATAATACGGATTAATTGCCTTTAGTACTTCGGTGTTTTTAGAAATAGACATAATTCCAAGAATTGCAATAACAATAAACCATATGAAAGTAGCGGGTCCAAAAATTTTGCCAACTAAAGTTGTTCCTTTATGCTGAACTGCGAAAAGTACAGTAAGAATTGCTACTGTCAGCGGGATTATATAAGGCTCAAAAAATGGAGTCGCTACATTTAATCCCTCAACAGCACTAAGCACTGATATTGCGGGTGTAATTATTCCATCGCCATAGAGAAGAGATGCACCGAAAAGACCAAGTGCCAATATCAAAAAAAACTTCCAACCCGTCTTAGTTTCAGTTGGCCTGACTAATGCCATCAGAGCAAGAATCCCACCCTCTCCGTCATTGTCCGCACGCATTACAAGAATGATATATTTTATTGAAATGACAAGTATCAAAGACCAAAATATCAGAGACAATACCCCTAGAACGTTTTCATCGGTGGGAAGCATTGCATTATGTCCATAAAAACATTGTTTTAATGCATAAAGCGGACTTGTTCCTATATCACCGTAAACAATTCCGAGAGCACTCAATGAAAGGAGTAAAAGTTTTTTTCGGGTAGACTTATTGTTTCTTATTGCTTTCTCAGCACGATCATGACCAGACTCCTTTTTAGTATGATCTTCTTTAGTTTGTGAATGTGGGTTAGTATCCGAATTTTCAGTGGAGGATTTTTCAGGCGGCAAATCTTGCGTATTCAAAATAATTTTACAATTTTACCCGTAAATGTTTGTTCAAGAAGGGTAAATTTCTGTTTATCCTTTCTGACTAAAATAATTCATTAAATTATAAATTACAATTTATAAGATATAAATCGCCTTTGTTTTAATTCTCCTCTGTACACGACAAAACACTATGGCACGCCCGCTTCGCCGAGCGAATGCGAGGCGAGCTGATGACACTGATAAAGCAGATAATCGCTGATTTTTTAGCTTTGTATTTCCTATGTGAAAAGAATACTCAGAAACTAATTTAAAACTAAAATTTTAAAAATGATTTTTTTAAAAAAATACTAGAATTTCTTTCAAAAGTGAATTATCAGTGATTATCAGCATAAATCCGTGTCCTCAGCGTGCAATTTTTTGTCGTGTACTTAGGTTAATTTCAATGTTTTAAATTTTTCCTTTATAGTTAATGGAATTTTTTGTTTTTTGTTGCAACCTAAATGCCTTAAAATAAATGATATACGAATTTAAGAATCTCAACAATGATGAGAGCAGCACGATGCTGATCGCCCCATCTTTAGTAACCCTGCTGATCGCCGGTGCCGAAGGCAACATTGATCAGAAGGAAATTGACTGGGGAACGAAGATCGCGCACTTCAGAGCTAATGAACATTCTATACTTCAAAACTATTATCATGAAGTAGATAAGAATTTTAATGAAACCCTTAAAGAGCTTATTGAAAAAATGCCTGGTGATGTAAAGGAACGGACCGGTAAGATCAATCTTGAACTAAGCAAGCTGAATAGTATTTTATCAAAGCTTGATCCCGCGTTTGCAAAAGAATTTTATAAAAGCCTGCTGAGCCTTTCAAAGCAGGTCGCCCATGCCTCCGGCGGAATATGGGGTTACGGGTCAGTAAGCCCCGAGGAAAAGAAGCTCATAAATCTTGGGGTCATAAATCCCCCGGGTCATTAATGTATTCAAAAACAGCAATTCTCTAACTTTTGAGATTATGCACTTAGGCAAAAGTATTGGGAAAAATTTTATTCGCATATCTCTTGATATGCGTTTTTAATTTCATGACAAAAAAAATAAGTACATTTTATCTTATCATTGCAGGCGTGATCATCTTATGTGTCGCCTCAGGGGTGCTTTATAATAAATATTTTAAGAAAGAGTGCAGAGATGAACAGATAAGCAAATTGCATGAAAAATATTTCTATCTCAACCTTTCAAAAGAAGTATCCTATACCGGCGATGAAAAATGTAAAAGCTGTCATTCCGATATAACCGAATCCTTTCACAAAACCGGAATGGGCAGTTCATTTTATAAACTGTCCGGCAACAATGAGATCGAGGATTTTACAAAAGAAAATACCATCTATGATGCAAAGTTAAATTACTATTATCAGGTTTACAAAAAAGACAATGAATATTTTCAGAAGGAATTCAGAAAAGATGACGCAGGAAAGATAATACACGAGCTTGACAGGAAAATTGAATATGTCATCGGATCGGGAAATAACACAAGGAGTTATCTCTATAGCGAGAACGGATTTTATTATGAGATGCCTGTTTCATGGTATACCGAAAAAGCGAAGTGGGACCTTAGTCCGGGATATGAAAAGTTTAACCTGAGATTTTCCCGTCCCATTATTCAGGAGTGTATGAATTGTCATAACGGATATTCGGATTTCACTGAATTTTCAGAAAACAAATTTCATTCCCTTCCTGAAGGAATTAACTGCGAGCGATGCCATGGACCCGGAGAATTGCACATAAAAAGGCAAACCGAAAAAAGTGATCTCTTCGAAGCGATTGAAAAAGACAGCATAGACAGAACCATTGTTAATCCGGCAAATCTTCCGATTGAAGAAAAGCTCTCGGTGTGTTACCAATGTCATCTGCAGGGAGATGTCCGGGTTTTTACGGAGGATAAAAGTCAGACAGACTTTAAACCCGGAATGAAGCTTAGTGATGTGAAGACTGTTTTTGTACAGGACAATGTTCACAAGGGTGATTTCAAGATAGCAAGCCATGCGGCGCGGATGTCACTGTGCGATTGCTTTATAAAGAGCGAAGGAAAGATGACATGCATTACCTGCCATGATCCCCATAAATCCGTTAAAGATGTTTCAAGAGAATTTTTTAACAGCAAATGTATAAGTTGTCACAATACCAACACTCTGTCTGTTTCTAAATTTAAAGTTGATCACCGGCCGGAAAGCGATTGCATCAGCTGTCATATGAAACAGGGCGGTACTAAGGATGTTCAGCATGTAAATTTCACCGATCACTGGATAAGAAAAGAAATTGAAACCCCGGACCGTCAACCGGAAGAGAATATTTCTCATGTTAAATTAAAAAACTTTAACAATCCCGGAGACAAGTTTGCGGACATGAATCTTGGAATAGCCTATGTAAAATATTATGACACAAAACATCCCGACAAAGAATATCTTCAAACAGCTATTCCAATGCTTGAGGAGAATCTTAAAAAATTTCCCGAACATAAAGAAGGTTTGTATCACCTGGGATTAGCATATCTTAAATCCGATAAAACGCCGGAGGCAGTAAGCACGCTTCAAAAACTGACCTCCATTGACACGGGGAATGCGCCGGCGTATTTTCTTTTGGGAACAGCTTTTGAAAAATTGAAAAACACCCGGATGGCAATTGAATCTTATGAGAATTCTCTAAAATATTTTCCCGAAAATGTAAAAGCTTATAATAGTCTCGGTAACCTTTATTATAATACAGGAAAAATTAATGAAGCGATCGGCGCATACAAAAAAGCAATATCAATAATTTCAAATAATCCCGCAGTGTTAAATAATCTTGGAGATATTTATCTTTATAAACTAAATCAGCTGGACGAAGCAAAGAAATTTCTGAACATGGCGCTTGAGCTTGATCCTGATTTTGCGATGGCGCTGAATAATCTCGGGAACGCATTTATGATCGAAGGCAAAACACAGGAAGCTGAAGCAATTTTCAAAGAGGTAATAGGTAAGGACCGCGCCAATGTAATGGCCTACGGAAATCTCGCTGTGATCTACGAAGATAAGGGAAACATTGCAATGGCAACGGACATGCTTCATAAAATATTGCTGATAGATCCGAATGATGTCAGGGCAAAGCAAATGATGAAGAGACTGGGGAAGTGACACAGTGCCCCTGTTTTTTTACACAACCAGC
>JBDTLQ010000054.1:0-11551 GCA_039934715.1 Ignavibacteria bacterium
ATTAAGCTTCTGCGTGTAAGCCATACCTGTTGCGCCTATTATCGACATTACACCCAGGGATTTAAACCACCATGTCTTCCAGTACGGAGGTGTAATATTGATTTTTACCGAAGCTCCTGCCTCATTCCATATCCCATCGTTGTTGGATCCTTTTACTCGAAAAGTATATTCACCGGGTTCAAGATTTGTATACGTCACAAATCTTCTGCTGCCGCTGTATATCCATTCTTTATCAAATCCCTCCATTATATATGCGTATTGGTTCCTGGAAGAATTGTTGAATATTAACGACACAAACTCAAATGAAAAAACGCTTTCATGATAGGACAGGTTTATTTCCTTTGTTACGGAAATATTTTTTTTAAGAAGTGTCTCATCATAATCTTCAACTGACTGATTGAATATCCTGAAATCAGTGAACGCGATCTGAGGTAAATATGGATTGTCTTTTATTTCTTCCGGTCTGAAGTAATTAAACCCGTTGATTCCTCCGAAATACATTGTGCCGTCTCCGGATTTGTAATATGCTCCTTCATTGAACTCATTGCTTTGAAGTCCGTCACTTAGATCATAAGTATTAAAAGTACCGGCCTTTATATTAAATCTGTTTATGCCTTTGTTTGTACTTATCCATAAATTCCCCGCGTCATCACCGAGTATTCCTCTTATGGAATTATTTGTCAGACCGTCATCAGTTGTATATACTTTAAAACTTTCTGTCCTCCTGTCAAATTTATTTAATCCCTTGCTATATGTTCCTATCCATATATCACCGTACTGATCCTCATTGATAACAAGAATATTGTTATTGCTAAGACCGTTCTTTTTATCTTTTGAAAATTTATAATTTATGATTTTTTTATCACTGCTTTTTACACAGAATAATCCTTCACCGCTGTTTGTCCCTATCCACAGATCATCATGAGAATCAAAGAATATACATTTTACAAACTCGGAGTTTAGGTGAAAGCCTCCCGGAAGATCCATTGCTGAAAATTCTTTTTTACTTTTATCAAATTTCAGAATTCCCTTATTGTTTGTCCCCACAATTAAATATTTTTCCGGATTGGCCTTATCATCAGCTATTACAAATATATGATCCTCCGTGGAATCAGAATGCTGGTATTCCTCAAAACTTTTATCAGGCAAATTAAATTTATTGACTGCTCCCCTCAATAAGCCAACCCATAAATTCATCTTGTCTTTAACAAGCGACATCACTGAAACTCCGTTTGTTGCACCGGTATTATTCCTCTCAAAATTATAATTGCTCATTTCTCCGGATGACTTATCAAAACTGAACAAACCTTTTCCGTATGAGCCTACCCATATACGGTTCGCGTCTTCTTCCGTAAATGAGACTACATTTTTACTTACAATTGATTTTTTTGAATCTCTTAATTCCGGCACATGCACAAATTTTTTCGATTCCCCGTCGTGCTTGCATATCCCTTCTCCGATTGTTCCTGCCCATGTGACATTTGATCTGTCATTAAATAAACAGATCACAGCATCACACGACAAACTTAATTTATCATCTTCTTTGTTTCGGACACTTTGGATCGTATCAGATTTTTTTTCAATAAAATATATCCCGTGATATCTTGTGCCTACCCAAATATTTTCATTCTTATCTTCACACATTGAAGTCACAGTCTTATCGGACAGATGAGAATCAAAATTCCGGAGGACATTGTGTGTTTCATTTACAGCTCCGCCGTTAATTTCAATTTCAAATGCACCTTCATTTGTTCCTATAAATAAATTCCCATTTGTATTCCTGTAAATAGTTCTTATAATATTTTTCCCTGCAGAGGAAGAGGTCCTGGACTCAAATTTAAAGTTTGAAAATTTATTCCGTGCAGTATCAAATATCCCGAGACCGCATCCCCATGTTCCGAAAATTATTTTTTCCTTAACCCTTGCAATGCATGAAATAAAATCTCTCTCCTGTGCCTGCTGAAAATTCTTAATGTTCATGAATTCATATTTAAAACTTCTTTTGTCAAATTTTATCAGCCCGTTTCCGTATGTCCCCAAAAGCAAAACATTACTGTCGATCTCCGTGATAGCGGTAATTGGTGATGTGATCTTTGTCCCTTTATCCGGCTGAACAAAATTGAAATTAATAAATTTATCGGTACTCCAGTCATATCTTGAAAGAGTTCCTTCGCTGCTTCCGATCCATAAATTGTGTCCGCCGTCTTCATAAATGTTCTGTATCTGAGAGTCGGTCAGACTATGAACGTTGTTTGGATTATTTAAATAAATTTTAAATTTATAACCGTCATATTTGTTCAGACCATCCTGTGTGCATAACCAGATAAATCCACGGGAATCCTGAAATATCTGATATACAACGCTCTGAGAAAGACCGTGTTCTACGGAAATTCTCTCAAATTTAAAATGCATGTTTAAATATTTTCTTTGTTAGACCAGGATCAGAGAACTGATTTTTTCTGATCCTGTCAGATGATCTTATTGCGTCAGGGTTTCATGACAATACTGTTGAGCGTCCCAAGATCGAAGAAGTATTCTATCTTCCTTATCATCCGGTCAAGTTTCCTCGAAATGGTCTGTTCACTATTTCTTACTTTTCTTGTGTCATAATATTCTGTAAATGTTGTACTTGAAACAGGCTTATGATTAATTGTAGCGCTGTCAATCTCCCTTCGCATAATGGTTATTTCAATTGTCAGCGAATCTATATTGGATATATTTACATCCTGTCGGATCAATAGTACAGTCATGATGCTGTCAAGTGTATGAATACTTGCGTCATTAATTACATGATTACCCCATGCAATATCAAGACAGTTTGTATCAGTTTTAATACAATTTATTATATTATCGATCCTGCCATCGAGTGTGTCAAGATCCCCGAAACCTCCCGCTTTGGAATAATTGTTTATGCCCAGATTCATTAAACAAACTGCAGCAGTCAGTAAAAAAATTTTAAAGATCAACTTCATTTTATTCCTCCTTTAATTTTTTAGATTGTACCAAGATAATAATTTATTATAATAAAACATAGTTTGAGACCTGACACGATACGACTTAACTAAGCTCATACAATTTCCACATTATTTGCAAAACAATTAATAGTTGGTTGCACTCAAAGTTTGTAGGGGTAAATACTTAATCTCGTATACTGCCAATCTGTCATTTAAGCATAGATAACTTTTGTTCGGACACACGATCCTTTTTTTGAATTTTATTTTCTGTGATTTTGAAATTGCAGGATGAATACATTATAAGAAAGTTTTCTAATACAAAAGGGGGGAAATGCAATTGTAACTTACATATAATTTTCCGGTTCAGAGCAATGGCTTATTTCTTATTGCAAACTTTACCAGGCTGTGCGAACCTTTCAAGTTAAGTTTATTGCTGATATTCGTACGGTGATTTTCAACTGTCTTAAAGCTTATGAATAATTCATTCGCAATTTCCTTAGACGTTTTATCACCTGCTATAAGTCTTAAGATCAGCATCTCGGTCTTTGTTAGATTGTTAAGCATCGGGTTATCCTTCTCGAGCTTTTTCACCTTGTCTCTTCTTGAAACAAGAAAGTTTGATATCGACGGGCTGAGATAATAATTTTCTTCATTTACTTTGTGTATACATTCAACAATATCATTTACCGCGCAATCCTTCAGAACGTATCCGCAGGTTCCCAGATCCATTGCCTCGTCAAAAATATCTTCCGAAGCAAACACAGTAAGAAAAATAACTTTAGTGTCGATCTTATTTTCATTTAATTTTTTCAGAACCTGCAGTCCCGTCATCTTAGGCATGTCAATATCAAGAAGTGCGATGTCAGGTTTTAACTCTCTTACAATATCAAAAGCCTTTTCTCCGTTATCCGCAATGCCGATTATCTCTATGCTAACCTCTTCTTCAATTACCTGTTTCAAACCATTCCTGAAGATCGGATGATCATCCGCAATTATTATCCTGATTTTTTTATCTTTATTCATAAATTTTTAATGTGATCTTGTTTTAATTTTTTATAAACCTTGGTAATCAGTTAATGTTCACCGGTATTCTGAATCTCAGAACTGTCCCTTTGTTCACATTCGATTCAATTGAAAAATCCCCGTTCATTAATTTTATTCTCTCGATGATACCGGGCAGTCCTAATCCAATCTCATTATTGGTTTCTGTTTTTTTATTCATATCAAAACCGATCCCGTTATCGGAAATAGATATTATCAAAAAGTTTTCAATCAGAGAAACCTTCAGACTTGCTTCAGTAGCTTTAGAATGCTTAACTATATTTGTGACTGATTCCTGAATTGCCCTGTATAAGTTTATTTCTTTTTTCTTTGAAAGAACTTCATCGACATCATCAGTTTCCAGGCTAAAACTAATTCCGGTAGATTTAGTAACGTTATTAATAATTGATTCAATTGTTTTAGTAAATCCGAGACGTTCGAGTTGATGGGGATGCAGATCGTAAGAAATATTTCTTACGTCATTGATTGTTACAGTTGCCTGATCCGAAATTTCTTTCAACGCGTTTTCAAGTGTCTCTTTATTGTCTTTATGTTTAAGAGCCATGAGAGCTTTATTCTTTGAGATCAGAATGTCATGAGCTATTGTGTCATGCAGCTCGGAGGAGATCCTTTTCCTTTCGGATTCCTGAGAGTCAATAAGTTTTCTTGAAAACTCTTCCTGCTCCTGTCTTTCCTTTTCGATCTTTTCAAGACGCTGTCTGTATGTCAGTCCGGTTGCAGCGATCACTCCCAGCACACTGAGACTCTTGAACCACCATGTTTTATAATACGGCGGATCTATTGTAATTTTAATTCCCGTTCCTTCTTCATTCCAGATGCCGTCATTGTTTGAGCCTTTCACTCTGAAGACATATTCGCCGGGATTTAAATTAGTGTAAGTTGCCTGTCTCCGTGTACCACAGTAGACCCAGTCTTTGTCAAAATTTTCCATCATGTAAGCGTATTGATTTTTTTGAGGGTTATTAAAAATAAGAGCGGCGAATTCAAATGAGAACACGCTCTCCTTGTGGGTTATGGTGATTTCTTTAGTATGGGTAATGTTTTGCTTTAAAATTTTATTCTCGGGCGAGCTTTTTACAGATTCATTAAAAACCTGAAAGTCGGTGATGACAATGTTTGGGATGTAGGGGTTGTCTTTGATCTCTTCGGGCTTGAAATAGGTGATGCCGTTTATACCGCCGAAGTATAATGTGCCATCTTTGTGTTTAAAAAATGTACCATCATTAAACTCATTGCTTTGAAGACCATCTGCAGCATCGAAATTTCTAAAAGTTTTATTTTTCGGATTGAATCGGGAGATCCCTTTATTGCTGCTGATCCACAAATTTTCATAATCATCTTCTACAATTCCCTTTACCATGTTATTTGGCAATCCATCTTCCATTGTGTATCTGACAAATATTTCTTGCTCTCTCGAAAATTTGTTTAAACCTCCACTATTGGTACCTATCCATAAATTATTTTTCTTATCTTCGGTAATACATAATATGCAATCATCACTTATGCTGTTTTTGTTGTCAATCTCCAATTTGTAATTTCTTGTAATATTTGAATTCAGATTGAAACAAAACAAACCTTCTGTAACACTGCCAGCCCATACGGTTTCCTCCTTATCAATGTATAAACTGTAAATCATTTCTGATAGAAGTTTTTTCAAATGTTGGTCTTCGAAAAAAAAATCCACAAATTTTTCATTTTCAATATCAAACTTGAGCAAGCCTTTTTCTCGAATCGCAATCCATAAAAAATTTTTATAAATTAGAAGTGAATTGATACCATATTTTCCTGTATGCTTATAAATTTTAAAGCATTGTTTATCCCTGCAAAATTTTACAAATAATTCTTTGGATAAACATGAAAACCATATATTTGAATTTTCATCTTCTATTATACTTGTAATTGCTTCGTCCAACAATTCTTTCAATTGAGTTTCTACATCTTTATTTTTTACTAGATTATCGTTCTCTAATATATATATACCACTATTATATGTGCCAATCCATTTAAGTCCGAAATTATCAATATAGAATGATATAATACTATTAAAATATAGAGGAGTAGAATTCTTAGTAGATTTTTTTATATTAAAAAATCTCTTCTTACTGCAATCTAATCTATTCAATCCGCCTCCTAAAGTTCCGATCCAAAGTACATTAGTTCGGTCTACAAATAATCTATATACTGAATCATTGCTTAAACTATTACTGTCGCTATTGTCAAACTTATGCCAAAGATGTTTATGATTTCTGTCAAATTGAACCAAGCCATTTTTGTTAGTGCCTACCCAGATCTCATTATTTTTATCCTGGCAAATTGAGTTAATTTGAATAGAGGATTTTGTAGAATTTTCAGAATAAAAAAATCTGGCAAATTCCTTTTTGCCAGAATCAAGTAGGTTCAATCCATTTTTTGTACCAATCCAGATATTATTTTCATTATCCTCAAATATACAACGGATGTTATTGTGGCTAAGACTACCAATATCCTCTCTATCATTCTTAAAATTAATCAATACATTCGTTCTACAATCATAATTATAAACTCCATTTTCCCAAGTACCAATCCATACTCGTCCACTTCTATCAAAATACAAAGTTGATACATCATTAAATAAATTATTTAGACCAATAGATTCTAGATAAGAAGTATTTTTCGGTTGAATATTCTTTCTGTCAAATATTTTCAATCCCCCATTATATGAACCCACCCAAATTTTCCTATCTTCTGCTTGAATAATTGATGTTAATTCACTCACCACTTCCATATCCGGATTGTCCATTTTAACATTTATAAATCTATCCTCTTCTTTTGTATATTTAATTAGAAATCCGTTTATTGTTCCAATCCAAAGTACCCCTTCCCGATCTTCATAAATTGTTTTTACAAAATTACTTGCAATGCTACAATGATCTTCAAGATTGTTTTTATAAATCTTAAAGCTGTAGCCATCATATCGGTTTAAACCCTCCTCTGTTCCGAACCACATAAATCCCTGTTGATCTTGAATTATCGAAAGAATCGAATTTTGTGAAAGTCCTTGTTCCAGGGTTATCCTTTCAAATGTTAACTCAGCCAACTAATTTTTTTTTTGATTAGCAATTATTCAAACTTATCATTTATTTCGGTTTGTATGATTTCATTAAGTGTTAAAATGACTTTTTGTAAATCCAATAACTCTTTTTGTTTAGCTGCAATTTTCAAGTTCAGGTTTCCTAAATTTGCTGCTTCAGTAAATAATTTCTCTTTATCAGATGCATCTGAAATATAATCTTCAGAAAAACTATTTGAATCAAATTGGGAATCTACCTCAGAAAACAAAGTGAAATCTCTTGATAAATATCCTTGATTCGGTCCTGATCCACATGAATTACATTTATATCCGGCGTAAGTAATTCTAGTATCACATAAAGGACCCAAACAAGGAGTAGCATACTGCTTGATCTGGGTAAAAACCCTATCTTCAATGTTTCTGAACGCTTCCACGAAATTAATTTCTTGTGCCATTACTACTCCTTTTGATTTTAGGTTTAGAATTATTTTTATTTTGGAAATATTGTCTAACAGAACACGAAGGTATTTCTATCTCTTGGGCAGTTAAATTAATAACGAATTTAGTATGAGTAATAATTAGAGGTGACTCTTTCATATTTAACCCGCCTTCAATTTACAGTTTACAAAATTAACAAATTTCTTTTTAAAATGCATACTGATTTCTTTCTTATGCAAATTTAAAATAATCCTGCTCCATAAATAATAAATGCCTGCACACTTTAATATAGTGTGCAAGCATTCATGCTTATAGGTGAATACACCTAGTTCTTTTCAATTTCAAATTAAAAATTTCAAATTGCAAATTAGTAGTTTTGAGAAATGAAATTTTTTTCTATGATATTATTTGTAATTAATCTGAAATTTGAAATTATTTCTTAAGAGCTATTCCGAGTTCGTCAAGCTGCTGGACTACTACTTCGCTCGGACAGTCGTCCATCAGCGATGATGCTTTCAGTGTCTTTGGAAAAGCTATTGTATCGGTGATAGACTTTAATCCACAAAGAATGGCTATGATCCTGTCGAAGCCTATACCCACTCCTCCATGCGGCGGTGCTCCGAACTTAAACGCTTCAAGTATAAATCCGAATTTCTGTTTCGCTTCTTCATCAGTCAGACCGATTATGTCAAAAACTTTCTTCTGTATGTCAGACCTGTGGATCCTTATGCTGCCGCTTGTCAGTTCATGTCCGTTAAGTACAAGATCATAACAATAAGCCCTTATGCTTTCGACCTCATTCTTATCCCTGCTGTCAAGAAATTTCAGATACTCATCCTTTGGCATCGTGAATACGTGATGCTCGGCGACAAATCTGTTTTCAGATTCATCGTATTGAAATAATGGAAAATCCGTAACCCATAAAAATTCATACGCGCCTTCATCCGTCAGCTTAAATTCATCTGCAAGCTTTAGTCTCAGTAAACCAAGTGATGTCAGAACTTTTTTCCGCTCACCGCTGAGCATAAAGATCGTATCACCGTCATTGGCAGTAAATGTTTTTTTAATATTCCCGGTGATCTCTTCAGATAAAAATTTTACGATCGGTGACTGAACAGTTCCGTCTTTGTTAAACTTCAAATAACCTAAGCCCCCAAATCCAAAACCTTTCACGTATTCGGTCAATCCATCGATGACTTTCCTTGTAACTTCCTGTTGTTCCAACTTTATTCCCGCTACTATTCCTCCGCCATCGATCGCGTCCTGAAATACTTTAAACCCGCTGCCATTAACAGTCTCCGTAATGTTGCTGATCTTCACTTCACCTTTAATGCGCAAGTCAGGCTTGTCGCTTCCGTAAGTATTCATCACATCATCATAAGTAATTCTCCTGAATGGAGTTTTCACCTCTATGTTCTTTATTTCTTTCCAGATCTGCTTATACATTCCCTCCACAATTTCAAAAACATCATCCTGTGTTACAAAGCTCATCTCCATATCAATCTGTGTAAACTCAGGCTGACGGTCGGCACGCAGATCTTCATCTCGGAAACATTTGCATATCTGCACATACCTGTCAAGACCGGATACCATCAATATCTGTTTGTAAATCTGCAGTGACTGCGGAAGCGCGTAGAATTTTCCCTTATGAACTCTCGACGGAACAAGATAATCTCTTGCCCCTTCCGGTGTGGACTTTACAAGTACCGGAGTTTCAATTTCAACAAAGTTATGTTTTTCAAAATATCTATGCACGATCTGGTAGACTTTGTTTCTCAGGATCAGATTATCAGTCACCTTTCTTCTTCTAAGGTCAAGGTAACGGTATTTAAGTCTTAGTTCATCGGAAGCTTTTACATCTTCTTCAATTACAAACGGAGGAACATCGGATTCATTTAAAATTTCAAGCTCGTCAACATCTATTTCTATTTCTCCTGTTTCAATATTTTTATTTATGCTTTCTCTTTTTATGACCTTGCCTGAAGAGGAGATCACATATTCATTCCCAAGTTTCATTGCCTTATCATAAGTCCCCTTTTTTTCAGGCGCGATCTTTAATTGTGTGATACCGTAACGGTCACGCAGATCAATGAACAGCAAACCTCCAAGGTCTCTTTTTTTTGCAACCCAGCCGTTAAGACTTACTGATTTGCCTTCGTCCGATGATCTCAGTTCACCACAGGTATGTGTTCTCTTTTTAAACCTCATCAAAATAAATCGTTAAATTATTAAATATAAAATATTAACCACAAAGACTCACAAACACAAAGATAAATCTCAGTGTTTTATTATCTATGTGGTTAGTAAATAAAGATAAATTAATTATTATTTATTAAAATCCAGGATCTGGAATCTAAGTTCAAAGATCAAAAATAAAATTCCAAATTCAAAATCCTAAATCCCAAATCAGAGTGTCCCTCGCAGTTCCTGCTCACGCTCAATCGCTTCAAACAATGCTTTGAAATTTCCTTTGCCAAAACTTCTTGCACCCTTTCTCTGTATGATCTCAAAAAATACCGTCGGCCTGTCTTCAATAGGTTTTGAAAATATCTGCAGAAGATATCCGTCTTCGTCCCTGTCAACCAGTATTCCGAGCTTCTCAAGATCTGCAATGTCCTCTTCTATTTTTCCTACCCTTCCTTCGAGCTCTTTATAATAAGTAGTTGGAATGGTCAGAAACTCAAGACCTCTGCTCTTTAACTCATTGACGGTTTGAAGAATATTCGGTGTTGCCATCGCGATATGCTGTGCTCCGCCCGTTTTATAAAAATCCAGATACTCTTCGATCTGAGATTTTTTCTTTCCCGGCGCCGGCTCATTGATAGGAAATTTAATTTTGCCCGTCCCGTTCTGCATCACCTTGCTCATCAAAGCTGTGAAGTCGGTTGAAATATCTTTATCATCAAAAGAGATAAGCTGATTGAATCCCATCGTGTGAGCATAAAACTTTACCCACTCATTCATTTTTCCGAGCTCAACATTTCCAACAATATGATCAACAGCACGAAGCCCTGTATCCTTAATACCTTTCACAGCTTTGCTTCCCGCCGGAGCAAAACCCGGCATGAAAAGACCTTTATAGTTTTTCCTTTCAACAAAAGTATGAATCGTTTCGCCGTAAGTCTGAATGGCTGATTTGATGATCACACCACTTTCATCTTTGTATTCTGTCGGCTTCAAAACTCCTTTGGCACCGCGGTTTGTTGTTTCAATGTAAGACTTGGTAGCATCTTCAACTTCAATCGCGATATCCCTCACTCCGTCACCGTGTCTTTTATGATGCTCGGCAATGAAGTTATCATCCGAAAGCGGAGATGACAGCACAAACCTGATCTTACCCTGCTCAAGAAGATAAGAAGCTTTTTCTTTATTGCCGGTCTCAAGACCTGAATACCCGGTCAATGTAAATCCAAGCACATATTGATAATAAAAAGAAGACTGCTTTGCATTCCCGACATAAAATTCAAGATGATCGATCCTTTTTAATGGAAGAAAATCTTCCTTAGCTCCGGCATCCTGTATCTGTTCTTCGGCTTTTTCAGCTGAGCCCGGGTGCACTAATGTATCCATAATAAAATTATTTTAAACTTTTGAAAAATTATTTTTGAGTAATTTAAAGAAAATAAGAATAAGATTTGATATAGAATTCTATACGGATTATCCAAAATGACAACAGCATTAATTATTGCTGTCAATATTTTCTTTATCAGCTTTTGTTTTAAGAAGTGAAAAGACAACTGACGCAATAAGGATTATAGCTATTATGCCCAAAGAAAAACCTGTTGGAATCTTATACAGATGTGTCAGCAGCATTTTGGCACCGATGAATACGAGTATCATCGACAATCCTGTTTTCAGATAATAGAACTTATGCATGACTCCTGCGAGCACAAAATACATTGCCCTTAATCCCAGGATAGCGAAAATGTTTGAAGTATAAACAATGTAAGGATCGGTCGTAACGGCAAAGATCGCGGGAATTGAATCGAACGCGAAGATCAGATCTGTGATCTCTGTAGATACAAGGACTATAAGCAGCGGTGTGGCA
>JBDTLQ010000055.1:0-11529 GCA_039934715.1 Ignavibacteria bacterium
ATCAACTATCAACTATCAACTATCAACTATCAACTATCAACTATCAACTATTAACACCACTCATTCCATCCACATCTGCTCCTTATCCCTCAAGACGATCTGATAAGTTCCGTTATAGATTTCCAGTTTACCTTTGACAAAAACATAATATTCTTTCTTTGTATCGATATCGATTTCCTGTAAAACACCGGCATTCTCTTCGTTTATAATGATCTCAAATTTTTGTTCTTTAGTATATGGAATTCTTAGTATGTAAGGAAATTTTTTGGTGAGGACATTTCCTATACTGCCGAATACTGTTATTTCCTCTCCGACATGATCCGGTAGTCTTGCAAAATCCTTATCACTCGACAGATTAAAATAATTTTCACTTCCGGAATATTTATTTTCGTAAGTAGTGAGCTGATTCGCTCGTGCATCCCACCAGAGCAATCTTTCTTCATAGTCAGGATAATGCTTTTTGTTGGGATCCCAAATACCCAGTGAGTTTTGCTTTGAGTAATTCTGAGCTTCGACAAATTCATTGTGAAATCTTTTACTGTTTCCGTATTTATTGAAATAAGGGCTATAGCCCTGACGCACACACTCTACGTTGTAATTCATTTCCGTCCCGTCCTTCATTACAGCAATAACATAAACAAGATATCTACCGAAAATATCAACTGTTCTTTCGTCATCCTCTTTTTCCAGCCTCACATAGTCAACATTCTTAAAAAATTCTTCCGCCCATTTCCATGCATCGTACCCTAATGGTGAATCAGTTTTAACGGGCATTTTATTATCACCTTTCTCGGTAAGATAAAATGCTTCCCAGTTCTGAGAGATCTCATTTGTCTTTTGTTCCGCGTCGGCAGTTTTGAATGTCTCTTCTGTATCGATCGCAAGAAGCCTGGTTGGTTTGTCAAGATTTTCGAAACGGAATGTATCCCCGTCTGTCACTTTGCTTATTCTAAAGTCGCCGATTATAAGTGAACTGTCGGTCTGTGCTGCATTGATAATATGTACCATTAATAATAAACATACGATCAGTAGATTTTTTATTTTCATCATGTGAGTAATTTAATTTAACTTAATAAAAAAACTCTTATGCAGTATAACACATAAGAGCTTAATTTTAAAACCGGTTTAAAATATTTTAATATCTTGTACCTTCGCTGACAAACGGAATGATCGCGAGGTGCCTTGCTCTTTTAATTGCAGTTGTAAGCTTTCTCTGCATTTTTGCCGTTGAACCGGTTATTCTTGCAGGAAGAAGTTTTCCCTGCTCGTTTAAAAATCTTGTCAGAAGACGCGCATCGAATATGTCAATATAATCCTTCACACCTCTTTCCTTGAAAGGATCTCTCTTCTTTGCCTGATTTTTTTTAGCGGTAATTTGCTGAGTTAATTTATAATTAGACTCTTTAAAACTTTTTGTTGTCTTTTTCATTAAATTTTATTACAATTTTTAGTTATCCAAATTTATTCAAATTAAACTGTAATTTCAATTCTATTTTTGGATCAAGTGCAGACTTCCGGAGGTTGGCGAGGCTGCTATACAGATTAATACTATTTAATATATCATCCATTAAACGTATTTTCAATTTTATCAAAAATTTTTAATATTGAATTCCAAAGATATAAGGAGATCTTTTCTGGATTTCTTTAAAAATAAAGAACATAAGATCGTTCCGTCAGCGTCTGTCGTTCCATACAATGATCCGACACTGCTATTTACAAACGCAGGTATGAATCAATTCAAAGATGTTTTTCTCGGAACCGGAACCCGCGACTATTCCCGCGCAGCCGACACGCAAAAATGTATTCGTGCAGGCGGAAAGCATAATGATCTCGAAGAAGTCGGTCATGACGGATATCATCATACCTTCTTTGAAATGCTTGGTAACTGGTCATTCGGAGATTATTATAAAAAAGAAGCTATAACATGGGCATGGGAATTACTTACCGATGTCTGGAAGCTTCCAAAGGAAAAACTATGGGTGACAGTTTTTGAAACTGATGATGAAGCCTATGACATCTGGAAAAATGAAACGGATATTTTACCTCAGCATATTCTGCGCTTTGATGAGAAAGATAATTTCTGGGAAATGGGAGATACCGGTCCATGCGGACCCTGTTCTGAAATTCATTTTGATTTTTCACCAAACGGATGCAAGCCAGAAGACGTCAATTCAGGAAATGAAAATGTCATCGAGATCTGGAATCTTGTTTTCATTCAATACAACAGAAAGAAAGACCGCGAGCTGGAACCGCTTCCCATGAAGCATATAGATACAGGAATGGGTTTCGAAAGAATTGTCAGAGTGCTTCAGAATAAAAGATCCAATTATGAAACTGACGTATTCCAACCGCTCATTACAAAAATTACAGTCATAACCGAAAAAAAATATGAAGGCGAAAATATTTCTTCAATAAATGCCATCGCGGATCATATAAGATCACTAACCTTTGCGATCAGTGACGGAGCAATTCCTTCAAACGAAGGAAGAGGTTATGTGCTGAGAAGAATTTTAAGAAGAGCTTCACGACTTGCCAGAAAACTGGATTATCATCAGCCAATATTATTTCAGCTTGTAGACACTGTTGTTGAGCAATGCAGTGAGGTGTTCCCTGAACTAAATGAAAAAAATGAATTTGCAAAGGAAGTAATAAAAGCTGAAGAAGAAAGTTTCAATGTGACTCTTGACCGCGGAATAAAATTATTCAATGAAGTTGCAGTATCCCTGAAGGATACAAAAATTTTTCCCGGGGATGAGGCATTCAAACTTTATGATACATTCGGATTCCCGATCGATCTTACCGAAGTGATGGCTGCTGAAAGAGGGCTAAACGTTGACATGCTGAAGTTTGAAGAGGATATGGGAAAGCAAAAGCTGCGCGGAAGAGATGCAAGAAAAGATAAACTCAGTATTGATCTGGGCATTAAGATATTTGATGAAATGAATAAGATGGCTTCGGAAGAGATCATCTATAATCCATACGATGTAAACGAATACTCCGAGGAAAAAAACATTGCTGCCGGTAAAACTGAGGATGGTAAATTCATAGCCGTAATTAATGAGAATCCTTTTTATTCCGAATCAGGGGGACAGATAAGTGATACAGGTAAAATAATTTTTGAAGATTCAAAACAGATCGACATCATTGATTCACAAAAGTATTTTTTAATTCTTTCCGGTGAAAATAATCCTCTGAAAAATGTTCTGCAGGAAAATGATTTCTTACCACTCCGTGGAAGAATTGTATTAGATTCTGAACGTCGCCGTGCAATTGAGCGTAACCATACAGCCACGCATCTTGTGCATGAATCATTGAGAAGAATTCTTGGATCGCATGTAAAGCAGCTTGGTTCGCTTGTTCATAATGAATATCTGAGATTTGATTTTCCTCACTTCCATAAAGTTGAAGATGACCAGCTGAAAGATATAGAAGATCTTGTGAACTCAAAGATATCTGAGAAAATTGATGTGGTTACTGATGTTGACATTTCCATAGAAGAAGCTAACAAAATTCCAAATGTAAAAAAATTTTTCGGAGAGAAGTACGGAGATAAGGTGAGGGTTGTTCATGTTGATGATAACTTCAGCATAGAATTCTGCGGTGGAACCCATGTAAAAAATACAAACGACATCGGGTTGTTCAAGATCATAAAAGAAGAAAGTATAGCATCAGGTACGCGTAGAATTTTTGCGAGAACAGGCGAAGGCATACTGACCTATATCAGCGAAAGAATTTCAGATATAGAAACAATTCTTAATGAATTGCCCGAAAAATATACATCAGTACTAAGAACAGGTCTTAATGATTTCAGGAATAATTTTAAAGGCGCTGACTACAAAGACCTCGACCTTATGAAAACATTATTGCAATATCAGGATACCTCAATAAACTCTCTCCATGAGACACGTGATAAATATCTTGAAGAGAAAAAACTTCTTGAGAAACAGCTTTTGAAGCAGAATCTTACCAGGGTATTTGAAAAACTTGATGAAATAATTTCAAAGCCAGATAAACAAAATGGTTTTGACATTATAGCATCAAGAATGGATCTGAATAATCTGGAAGAGTTTAAAGAGATCGGTGATGAGCTCAGAAAGAAAGTTACAAACGGGGTTGCTCTTATAGCTGTCATCCTGAATGGTAAAATAAACCTTGTCTGCTCTGTAAGTGATAATCTGATAAAGGAAAAAGACCTGAGTGCGGGTAAACTGATCTCGGAAGCTGCAAAGAAACTTGGCGGAGGCGGAGGCGGAAAGCCGCATCTTGCAACTGCCGGAGGAAAGGACATTTCTCAGCTCGATAAAGTCATTGATGATTTTAAGAATTTTAAATTTTGAATTTCAAATGAAAGTGATCATTCCGGTAGCGGGTTTCGGTACAAGATTAAGGCCGCACACTTTACACAATCCGAAAGTTTTATTGAATGTCGGCGGAAAGCCGATGATACATTATATCATTGAACAGCTTCTTGCTGATAAGATAGCTACTTCGATCATACTCATTACAGGATTTCTTGGTGATAAGATCAAACATAATCTGAACAATACTTTTAATTTCAAATTTGATTACGTAGTACAGGATGAGGCGAAAGGGCTTGGTCATGCAGTTTACTGCGCCAATACAATTTTTAAAAACAAGAACGATGAGACGCTGATAATACTTGGTGATACTTTGTTCGACGTTGATCTGAAAAAGATGACCGGAAGCAAGGATTCTGTAATTGGAGTAAAAGTTGTCGATGATCCGAGAAGATTCGGAGTTGTTGAGAAAGATAAGAAAGGCTACATTACCCGATTTGTAGAAAAGCCTGGTTCAAAGGAAATTTCAAAATCAAATGAAGCGATCGTAGGTTTATATTATCTAAAAAACTCCAGGGTGCTTTTCAATGCACTCGAGCATATCATGGAAAATAATATTACGGTCAAAGGCGAATTCCAGCTTACGGATGCTCTTGAATATATGATCAATCAAAATGAAAAGATGAAAACATTCACAGTTGAAGGCTGGCTGGATTGCGGAAAGCCTGAAACTCTTCTTGAGACCAACAGGTATCTTCTTAAAAAAAATGAGAAAACTAAAAAGACGAAGAGAAGTAATTATAAAACTTCAAAAATAATCGAGCCTGTGTTCATAGGAAAAAATGTTGAGATCGAAAATAGTGTGATAGGACCTTACGCTACAATAAATGATAGTTGTATCATCAGGAACAGCGTGATACAGGACAGTATAATTGAAAAAAGTGCAAGAATAGAAAACACAGTACTTGTTGACTCCATTATCGGAGAAGGAGCTTCAGTGAAAAGAGACATACTGAAACTCAGCCTGGGGAATCACTCAGAGATCTGACCTATTTAGAAATATTACTAAGAATCAAACAATATCCTCTAATTAAACTTTACTTCAATTATGTCGGATGCAGTATTTGAAAGTTTAGCGGAAAAATTATTTAATAAATATCTGGAGCAAAACCCTCAGCATGGTTCACAGCTCGGACTTCATAAGTATGACGGCAAAATCAGCGGTCAGACACAAGCAGATTTTGATAAAGAAATAGTGGTATATAGAAAATTAAAAGAAGAGCTTAATTCAATTGACCGTGAAAAACTCTCCGCTGTGAATAAGTACGACTACGACATCGCGAACTGGGGTATGGACTCGGAACTTTTCGAGCTTGAAGAGCTTGAGATGTTTAAAAGAAATCCGATGTATTATGCTTTTATTTTTGGCGGTTTAGAAAATTATATAAGCAGAGATTATGCGCCATTTGATGAGAGGTTGAGATCAATAATAAATTTACTTGTAAGTGTACCGGAAATTTTGAATGCTGCGGAAGAGAATCTTGATCCTTCACTTCCTGAAGTTCTATGCCGGTATGCTAAAAATTTTTCCGCCGGCTATGAAGATTTTTTTAAGAATAAGCTTTTGCAAGAAATTAAGGAAAAAAGTTCGGATCAAAAATTAATTGACAACTATATCTCAACGAGCACTGACGCCGTAACTGCTTTCCAAAAGTTCACAGCCTTCATTGGAAAGGCAAGCTCTCCGGAGAATGAAAGCTACAGACTTGGGAAGGAAAACTTTGAGAAGATGCTTAGAATAAAAGAGCAGATTGATGTGCCGGTTGAAGAACTAAAGAAACTAGGATATAAAGAGCTGGAAAGATTGAAGACCGGACTAAAAAAAGTTATAGCTGAAAATAATTTTGAAGGAAAGCTTGAAACGCTTGAACACAATCACCCTAAAGAGGAAAATCTGATAGATGAAACAAAGAATACACTTGATGAACTTATAAATTTTATCAGAGTAAACGAGGTTATAAACCTTCCTGAAAGATTGAACTGCGAAGTAAAGGAGATGCCGCGATATTCGAATTTTGGATTTGCTGCTATGGGTACGGCAGGACCATTTGAAAAATCAGATGAGTCATTTTATTATGTGAATTTGCCGGATCTTACTTGGGATGACAAGAAAAAGGAGGAATGGATGACTCAATTTAATTACCCAACGCTTAAGCTGATTTCAATACATGAAGCTTATCCCGGACATTACACACATTTTTTGAATTCAAACGAGTATTCAACGAAGCTATCCAAAATATTTACTTCCTATTCTTACATTGAAGGATGGGCTCACTACACGGAAGAGATGATGATAGATCAGGGCTATAGCAAAGAAGACTTTCGCAGCAGGATTGGAATGCTGCTTGAAGCGCTGATAAGATGCTGCCGTTATATTGTCGCGATCGGAATTCATTGTGAAGGCATGTCAATAAATGAGGCAAAGGATTTTTTTCTAAAGAATGCTCACATGAATGAAGTTACTGCATTGCAGGAAGCTGAAAGAGGAGCATTTGATCCGGGTTATCTGAATTATACACTTGGAAAAATTTATCTCAAGCAATTCATGACCAAATACTTTAACAAATTTGACGGGAAAAAAACCTTAAAGGATTTTCATGACAAGGTAGTATCTCTGGGAGCACCAACATACAGCATCGCAGAGAAATATGTTCTTCAATGAGGATACACAGATATTTTTAAGATCATTTTTATTTTCCTTCTTCGATCTTTTTTGAAAGAAGGAGTTCGGCTATAACAAATAGTATCGCGCCCGCCAGAAAATATTTCCATAAACTGAAGCCGGTTCTTGTTTCATCTATTTTTCCTGAAATATCCTCACCTGATTCTATGATCTTAACATTCTCTATTTTATTATTTCTGAAATATTCTGTGATCTCTTCCTTACTCATGCTTATTGGGTTGCCTTCCTTCGGATCAAAATTAATTGCAAAACCATACGCCGCACCTGAAGAATCGTTAATGCTGTACTTTCCTGCATCTGAAGTAATATCTGAATAAGGAAGGAAAAGGAAATTTCCGGAAGGAGTATCTGACCTGCCTGCCACCGGTGTCTTGCTGTTATCCGGCGAGATAATTTCAGAAATATTTTTTATACCCTGAAAAGAAACCAGATTTGATCTGCCCACTGTATATGAATTCTGATATTCAAAATCATTGCTCAGATAATATATGCTTCTTATCACAAGAGGCAGAAATATATTTTTTAAAGGCAGATCCGAAAAATCAATTGTCGCCGGTACTGATGAAATGATTATCTTCCCTTTTGATAATCCCGATTCAAGAAGAAATGGCTTATTGTTTGTTAATGAAATTATTGTGTTCGCGTTCTCACCCGGTATTAACTCGTAGTATTTTGTTATCACCGGAGACTCAATGTTCAGATTACCGGTAGTAATATTTAATTTCTGATTGAGAAAAACTTCTGACAGAACGGGATGTTCGAAATCAACCTTGTCAAATTTTAATGTCGTATTCGCCTCGGTGTTAAGTTTTTCAAGCCTTACAGTTCCAAGCTTATTAAAAATAGTTTTATTGTAATTATTGATATCCGCTGAGGTGCCCATGAACAGGAATACTCCCCCGCCATCAGAAATAAATTTCATCAATGTATTCGCTTCATTTTCGGAGAAGTTGTTTTTATTGGAAATAAAGATCACTTCATTTTTAAAAATATTTTCATCTATACTCTTTGTTGTGGTGATATTGAACAGTTCACTTTTCCTTCTAATGGAATCAGACAAAATTTCAGACGCGGTTTTAACAGCGAGATTAATGTAATATGAATCCGACGGCTTGTCCTCAATGATACCGATATTGAATTTTTCAGGAATGTAGATGGAAAAATAATATTTATTGTCCTGTATAAGCTCATCATCTTCAAAAACGTTCTGCACAAGTTCAATCGTACCGCTTATGCTGCCGCTCTTGCTTGCCTTAAAAACAAACTCCACCTCTTTTCTATCATAAGAATTTATATCAACAGCCTTTTCTCCTTTGAGCTCGTTATCAATATAAAGATTAACCGTTTTATTTTTTACATTGAACTGTGAATGATTATTCAGGAAGACCCTGATCTTCATGTCCTTGTCTTTTTCAAGGAGTTTGGTCACCACAACAAAACTGTCAATTGCTATATTCTTGATTTCCCTGCTACCAATCTTAACCAGATAAATATTCTGGGACTTACTGTTAAAATTCTGCGAGGCTCCCGATGAAAAACCCTCCTGATCAAAGTTAGCTTTCTGAAAATCGGAGATAATGTAAATATCCTTCCTTGTATTCCTGGAATCTTTTAAAATTTCAGATGAATAATTCATTACTTCACTCATTGACAGAGGCTTGTATTTAATTTTTAAGCTGCCCGCGGAATCTATGATCTCTTTAAAATTATCAAAGGAAATCTTATTATCTTTGAAACCGATACGTGAGGAAGGTACAAAATAGATCTCATCCGATTCTTTATATGATTCAAGGATCTTCTTCACAGATTCTTTTGCCTGGTTAATATAAAGTCCTTTACTGTCTCTTGCGGACATGCTGTACGAATCATCAATAAAGATCAGTACTGTTGAGACTGATGCATTGTTCTTATCACCGGCAAAGCCTTCATAAACAGGTTTCGCGAAGCACAGCACTAAAAAAATGATCGTGAATATCCTCAGAATAAGCAGTATTAACTGTTTAAGCTTTATCCTGCGCATCTTTGACTTCTGTATTTCCTTAAGAAACATCAGGGTACTGAACTCAACTTTTCGTATCTTCCGGAGATTTAAAAGATGGATCAGAATAGGTATTGATATAGCGAACAGACCGAGAAGGATCGAGGGATTTAAAAAACTCATTTAATATTATTTTTCGTTAACAAGATAAAAGTAAATTCCGAATATCGAAATGCAGTTCAATTTATGTTAGTTACATTTACAGAGAAAAGGTAAAATAAGTTTCTGAATTTTTATTGAAATGAACCCTATAAGTGACTATATACTGCAATGTTTAATTAATTTTTCTTCGTATAATTTTAAAATAATAATTCCAATATTATGAACTTAAAATACAATGAAAGTTTTTCTGTTTCTTAATGGTAATTCCCCTAATCCTGAGGTCGTAAGGAGATCGATAAATAAAAAAAGTTTTTTGATAGCAGCCGACGGCGCTTCAAACTATCTGAAGAGATTGAATATACTGCCGGATGTCATAATCGGCGACCTTGACTCAATAAGGAAAACAACTTTTGAACATTACAAAGCGAAGAAAGTACAGATCATAAAAATTACAGAACAGGAAACAACGGACTTTGAAAAATGTCTGAAGTACTGCATAAAAAAGAATTTAAAAGACATTACAGTCTTCGGAGCTGTGAGTGAAAGACCGGATCATACATTAAATAATTTCAGTGTATTAAAAAAATTTCATTCTAAGTGCAGTATAAGAATTATTTCGGGCGAATATGAAGTACTCTTTATAAAAAAAAAGATCTCGTTTGGATACAAAATGAATGAGACCATTTCGCTGCTTGCTCTGCCTGTAGCTGAAGGCATTAGTACAACCGGACTTCAATACCCGCTTTTAAATGAAAGTCTCGGATTTGGAATAAGAGAAGGAACATTGAATAAATCCATATCGGAAAAGATCACAATCTCTTTTAAATCAGGAAGCCTGTTATTATTTAAGAAGCATTTCATTCTATAAAATGTTAATCCCGAAAATCCCTTTAACAATAAATGATTACCTGATAATTGCCGCGTACTTTATTGCTGTACTTATTATCGGATTCAGGACAAAGTCATCCGACAATTCGGTTAAGGATTACCTGATAGCCGGGAGAACACTTACTCTGCCTGCATTCGTCGCGACACTTGTCTCTTCTTTTTACGGCGGTGTTTTAGGGATCGGAGAATTTACATTCAGATATGGTGTCACGGGATGGCTTTTATACGCATTACCATACTATTTTTTCATTCTAATATTTGCATTCTTTCTTGCCGATAAGATCCGAAAAACTCATCTGTACACGATCCCCGACAAACTGACACGGGTCTATGGGAAAAAGGTTGGCGTACTCGGGGGCATTCTTATCTTTCTGCTTTCATCACCCGCCCCGTTTTTATTTATGATGGGGATACTTATCCAATGGATATTCGCGGTGAATATTCTTACGGCTATGATATTTTCACTTGCAGTCTCTATTTTGTATTTGATCAAAGGAGGCTTTAGATCGGACGTAAGGGTCAACATTTTCGAATTCATTCTCATGTTTGTCGGCTTTGGAATAATACTTCCATTTTGTTTCAGCAATCTTGGCGGGATCGAATATCTTGAAGCGAGATTACCTGAACAATATCTCAGTCCAGGAAGGGGCATCAGCCTTCAATATTTCTTCGCTTGGTTTTTTATGGGTGCATGGGTCTTGGTTGACCCTATTTTTTACCAGAGATGCTATGCGGTAAAAAGCAAGAAGACCCCTAAGATAGGAATACTGATCTCTCTCGGATTCTGGTTTATCTTTGATCTTATGACCACAACAGCTGGACTTTATTCAAAAGCATTTTTTCAGGACGATCTTGCTGATCCTTCACATTCTTTCCCCGAGCTTGCAGGGAAAATTCTCCCTCCTATTGCCAGAGGAATTTTCGCGATAGGATTGATCGCGACTATAATGTCCTCTCTTCATTCTTACATATTCATATCATCGACTACATTCGGCAAAGATATAGTTTCAAGGATCAAGAATGAGAATGAAGAAAAATATTTATATAATAAAAGCGGAATGCTGGTCAGCGCTCTGTTCGCTCTGGCTATCGCATTTCTGGTGCCGTCCGTTGTTGATATCTGGTATCTTATAGGAACTTTGATAATACCTGCACTATTAATAAGTGTCGTAAGCTCTTACTTCAATAAGCTTAAAATAAATTCAAAATATATTTTTGCGGCGATGGTCTCATCATTTTCAGTCTCTTTGCTTTATTTCATTATCGGACAATTGAACAAAGTTGACGGGAATGCTCAGTATCCCCTTTCAATCGAACCAATGTATCCCGGGCTGATCATTGGACTGATGATTTACTTTTACGGATACCGCAAAAAGAAACTTCACAAAACAGGATACGAAGAGCATTAATATTAATTTACATTCTGTAAATGAATTGATAAAACTGTTATTGAAATATCT
>JBDTLQ010000056.1:0-11491 GCA_039934715.1 Ignavibacteria bacterium
TCAATAGAATTTCTGTGAAGCAACGCGAGATAATAATTTGTGCCACCTGCAGCGTTATTGAAAGTAAAGCTTCCGGTCCCTGAATTACTAAGAACGCCTTTAGCCGAATCGATCTTATTATAAGGCGCAGTGCTGCTTCTTAGGTAAACCGATGCTGTGTCAGCTATCATGGAATTTGATCCCGGGTCATAAAAGCCCTGAATGTAAGCTGTCATATTTAAAACAGAACTTGAAGCCTGTGAGAATTTTACTGTTGCGAAGTCATCACCATGTCCTGCGGGGCGGCTTGCCAAACCTGTTACAATTACATTACCTGATGAATCTACAACTATTGCATTTCCATAGTCATTGTCAGTATTGTTTTCCCCGTCAAAAGTTATGCTCCATTGCTGAACTCCCGCAGTGTTATATTTTATAGTTGCAATGTCTGTGTGAAAACCTGTTTGATAAGCTGTCCCGGTAATGTAACAATTACCGGCATTGTCGACATGAATGTCATTGGAGTAATCTCCATCATTACCGGAACCATTATAAAATTTTTCCCAAAGCTGATTTCCATTGATGTCATATTTCAATGTTAGAAAATCACGGTCGCTTACGGATCTGTCGCTGTTGCCTGTTATAAATATATTTCCTGAAAGGTCGGTATCTACTCCGGTTACTTCATCATAATGGTCCCCTGCGATACCGGTATAATAAGTTCTCCATAACCTGTTCCCTTCGGGATCATATTTAATTGTTAAAATGTTGAATCCAAAATCACATGTCACAATTACATTTCCGGCAGGATCAATATCCATATCCTTAACGTCATCACTTCCGTTTATAAGTGAATCCTTTACGATCCATTGCAGAACTCCGTCAAGATCATATTTTATTGTTGTTGCATAGGTTCTGTTCGGACTCATGTCATAACTTTTTCCCGTGACATAAACATAATTACCTGCAACCTTTACAACCGACACGCTGCTTCCCAATCCTGCAGTCAAAGATGTTCCGTCATATGTTCTGCTCCATAGAGAGTCTCCGTTTGAATCATATTTTATAAGAAGATAAGAGCCGTTCTCAATCGCGGAAACTCTTGTAATTCCGCCGACATAAATATTTCCGCTGTTGTCCAGTCCGATCGGACTCTTAAAGGGCGAAGGTGCCGATGTCCTGATGGTGTCTCCTTTCCTTGCAGCCCATTGCTGAATTCCCGCTGAATTGTATTTTACAGTGGTTAAGACCGAATATCCTGCTCCAAGACTTGATACGCCGGTAACATAAACATTACCGGCATCATCAACTACAATTCCTGAAGGGCGGTCAGCAAGGCTTCCAAGCCTGTTATATCTTACAGACCATTGCTGAACCCCGGCTGAATTGTATTTGACCGTTGCGAAATCAATGCCTGTTCCGGTTGACGGACTTTCGCCGGTAACATAAATATTTCCTTCGTTATCAACCGCGATCGCCTTAGCAATGTCCGAAGCGTTTGTCGGACTATTGTAATAACTTGCCCATAGCTTTGTTACCTGCGCGTTTGAAAAATTTAATCCCATGTGGAGCAAAAGGCAAACTGCAAAAAATTCAAAAAGTATTTTGGTTTTCATTTTATGTTTGATTTAAATTTTTATAATATGACATTTATTAACTTATTTCAGATGCAAATTAATTAAAGAAAGTTGCTTTAACTTACTAAACTTTTTGGCTAATCTTGGGAAATTAAGACACGGAGGAAAAGATTAAGAAGAGAATTAAAATAGAAGTATGACTAAACTTGATTTTGAAATAAGCAATATTAAAGATGTAAATATTAAAAAGTAAAAGTAGTTTGCCTTAAGATTAGTTAAATTTACTTTAAAAATAAAAATATGAATGAGGAAGTGAAAACGGTTTTCCATTTTAACCACTTTGTATTAAACAAAAACCTTGGCGACATAACTCAGGAGGAGAGCCTTAAATGTCCGGAGACAGGCGGTAATTGTATCAACTGGATCGCGGGGCATATAATTGTTACACGGGATTTTCTATTGGAATTTCTTGGACAGGAAAAGTTATGTGATGCGAAAATTGTTGAGCTGTATGTTCAGGGCTCTGAACCGATCCGTTCCGACAATGCGATTGAAATGAGTAAGCTGATCAAGATCTACAATGAGTCACAGGTAAAGATCAATAAAGCTCTAGAAGAAAAAGATTATAAGGAAATTCCTGAAATGGCAAAGGAGCTCGCCGGATTCGGCTTTCACGAAGCGTATCACGTGGGCCAGACTGGATTGCTGAGAAGCATACTCGGGAAGCCTGCAGTCATAAAATAAAAGAAGCAGATGACATTTTAAAAAATCATCTGCTTCAATAAAATAATTTGGATCATTTACTTCTCTTTAAAATTCAGAGAGGCTGAATTCATACAGTACCGTAAACCTGTTGGCGGCGGTCCGTCTTCAAATACATGCCCGAGGTGAGCGCCGCATCTGCTGCATACAACTTCATCTCTGGACATTCCGAGAGAAAAGTCATTATCGACAAGAATGTTGCTTTCTTTAACAGGCGCGTAGAAGCTCGGCCAGCCGGTGCCGGATTCAAATTTCGTATCTGAAGTAAACAACTCCTGTCCGCAGCAGATACAACTGTAACTTCCATCTTTATGATTATCAAAGTATTCATTATCAAACGGACGTTCGGTCCCTTTCTCTCTGGTTACTTTATACTGCAGATCGGAAAGCTGACTTTTCCATTCATCATCTGATTTAACGACCTCGAACTGTTTCCCCTCATCCTTTAAAGAATCCTTGAAATTTATAGCAGTATTGTTCATTGCGTTCTGCTTTGTGCAGGAAAATAAAGACACAAGCATCATAATTATTGCTGTCATTGTGATTTTGTTTTTCAATTTAATTAATTTTTTTATTTCATACTAAATAACGTAATTCCTTAATAAGCGGTTCATAAAATAATTTGAATAAAGTTTTAATTATACTTTCTTTAAATTGCATTAAAATTCCTTATGCTGCGTAAAAGCCTGATCAAAAATAAATCAAACTACACTGAAGAGATCAAATGGAGAAGCAATGAAGTTCTTCGGATCGAAGCGTTGAGCGACGCCGTGTTCGCGTTCTCGATCACTCTTCTGATTGTTTCACTTGAAGTGCCTGAAAGCTTTGAGGAAATGCTAGATATCCTGAAAGGATTTTTTGCATTTGCAATAAGTTTTACGCTATTGTTTCAGATATGGTATTCACAGTTCAAGTATTTCCGCAGATACGGCTTACAGGATTTTTACATTACAGTGGTCAACGGGGCATTGTTGTTTGTTGTTCTCTTTTATATGTATCCTCTGAAATTTCTGTTCTCTCTTTTGATACCCGGCGGTAGGTCAGCTGTTCCTGATAAAATTATTATTACAACGGACCAGGTGCCGCTATTGATGATAATATACGGAGCGGGCTATGTTGCAATCAACATACTCTTTGTAATGCTGTATATGCATTCACTAAGAAATAAATCGGAGCTTGAACTTACGGAACGGGAAGTTTTTGAAACCAGGACTCAGGTCTATAAATTTGTTGTACTGGCATTGATAGGTTTGTGTTCTATTTTATTTTCAATTGCGGTTGCTCCGCAATATGCAGGGAATGCGGGTTGGTTTTATGGTCTGATCGGCCCTGTGCTCGGGATTTTTTTCAGCATAAGAGGAAGATCAGCAAGGAAAAAATTTCACGTAAAATAAATTACAGAATATACTCACTATAGGTCTCTGCTATTTTTTTATATTCATTTACAAACTCCTTTTTATCTGCTGAATTCTCTTCCGCGTTTTCCATTCCTATAAGAACTGACTTAAGCTTTCCCACACATTCAGTTGCTTTGGCCAGCCGTTCGGAAACAGTGAATTGTTTCTGAAGACCGGTAAAGACAGTAGCGGTCGCTGTAAAAATGGCGACAATGCCGCATGTCCATTTCCACGCGGGAGCTCCCTGCCCGGCGATAGGTCCTGTGAAGGCTGTAAGCCCTGCCAGCAAAGTCGCGAGTACGCTTGCGATAAGGCTTATGTAAATGAACCGTGAATTTGTCTTTCGAAGGTTTTTAAGATTTAACTGTGCCCGTGAAAGACTTTCCTGAATTTCTTTGATCATAATTATTTTCCTTAAATTAATTTTTTTTGACTTAAATGTCTTTTCGGGTAAGACACGTTAGGTTTTGTCTTGAAGATAAATTTTGTCAAAGTGTTTTTGAAATAAAAGTGTTAAATTTGCATCAGTGATATATCCACACTTCCCTCACCTACATTCACTCTAAAATAAAACTTTTTTTAAAAACATTTAAATTAAAAAAACAATGGCAGCAATTAGATTAGGAGATCAGGCTCCCGACTTCAGCGCGAAGACAACTGAAGGTGAAATTAAATTTCACGAATGGCTCGGGGACAAATGGGGAATTTTATTTTCTCATCCGGCAGATTTCACTCCTGTCTGCACTACAGAATTAGGAATGGTCGCTAAGATGAAAAAGGATTTTGATAAAAGGAATGTAAAGGTGATAGGATTAAGCGTTGATCCGCTGGAGTCACACGAGAAATGGATCAATGATATCAACGAGACACAGAACACTACCGTGAATTTTCCGATGATCGCCGATGATGACAGGAATGTAGCTTCATTGTATGATATGATCCCGCCGAATGCAGCGGATAAGCTGACGGTGCGTTCGGTATTCGTGATTGGCCCCGATAAAAAGGTTAAGTTAACTTTAACATATCCTGCTTCGACCGGAAGAGATTTCAATGAGATCCTGCGTGCCGTTGATTCACTGCAGCTTACGGCGAATTACAGTGTAGCAACACCGGTTAACTGGAAGGACGGAGATGATTGCGTAATATTAAATACAATTAACGATGAAGACGCTGCAAAGAAATTTCCAAAAGGATTTAAAAAAGTAAAGCCTTATTTAAGAGTTACTCCGCAGCCAAATAAGTAGATCTGCTTTTAAAATATTCAGAAAGGCAGGAGCGGTAGCAATGCTCCTGCTTCTTCTTAATAAAATTTTAATCAAAATTTCTTTTTACCAAGCTGAAACCTTTTCAGACTTTATACGTCTTGATAGAAAATTCATAAGCCCACTTTCCCTGATATACCTGTTCTTTTAATAAATAAATTTATTAAAAACATTTTATAATTTTAAATAAGGATACCATGAAAAATTTTTTCCCGATTTTGGTATTAAGTTTAATTATCTTCTGTACCGGTTATTTAGTTTGTCAGCCCCAGGGTTATAGTGTTCAGTCTCCTGCGATCGATGGAAAATTAGAAGATGCGGAATGGGCCGGAGCTAAAGTCTTTACTAACTTTTTTAAGTTCATCCCTCATAGCGAGGACAATACCTATGACAGCACGATCGTTTACATAAAGCAGACGCGCGATGCCTTATATTTCGGATTTGATTATTTTCCAAAAGGAAAAATAATTTCAAAGTCGGTAACACGTGACAGAAGCACGGAGGATGAAAACGAATTCTTTATACTTCTTGATCTTGAAAACAAACAGCAGAACGGATACTTTTTTTCTTTCAGCTTTCTGAACAATCAGCGTGACGCAGTGATATACAGCCAGAGAAATCAATCCAGCGAGTGGGACTGGGTTTGGGAAGTGAACTCTAAGATCTTAAGGGAACCGAAGGACGGTAAGCCGGGACACATTCAGACGGAAGTAAAAATTCCCGTTGACAGACTGCAGAATAAAAACAAGAAACAGATAGGCGTTGATATACAGATGTTCTCTTATAAAGAGGACGGCACATACTATTACTATTCATTGGTCCCAAATTCCGAACTTCTTTCACTCAGAAACACATACAAGCTTGATCTTGTCACGCCGTTTGATGAAAGATTAAATTTTACATTCAGTGCAATACCTACTATTGTCGGTCAGGCCGCGAATGACACCCATGATTCGGTTTCATTCGGCGGAGATTTCAACGCGAGTCTTGATAAACATAAACTTAAAGCTACGTTCTATCCTGACCAGTCAACACTTGAAGCGGATCCTTTCAGATTTTCTTTGTATTCAAGACCGATCTTCTTACAGGAGAAGCGACCTTTCTTCAGCAAGGATCTTGATATTTTCCGGACACCGATAAATCTGTTTTATACCAGAGCCATTGACAGCATACGATATGGATTTAATTACACATACAGAAGTGATCATCTGAAGACAGGGGTTGTATTTGTAAAGGACAAAGATGAATTTGGGAACAAGAGGGATTTTTTTATAGCACGTCCGAATTTTAACGGGAAGGATCTTAATCTCGGTTCACTTTTTATTTATTCAAAAAATCAGGGGTCTGAATATGAGGAAAAGATATTAAGCTTTGACGGCTTCTATAGATTCCCAAAGAATCCGGTAAGATTCCAGGCTCAGTTTGCAAACAGCTGGAGCAAGACAGGCGGATTTGATGCCGAAGGAGCAGCTTACAAACTTTATACATATTACCAGTACAATGATGCAGGAGGACCGTACGCGGATGTAAGTTATAACAGGGTAAACCCGGGCTTCAATGCTTCAACTACATTTAACAGTCAGACAGGTCTTCCCAACAACTATGACGAGATCAGTGTATCGGGAGGATATAAATTCGTTAATGACAGAAGTTATTTTAATGACATAAATATTAACGGCGGATATTACAAAGGAAGAACTCTTGTTGACGGTTTTTCTTTACCGGGCGATTTTAAATTCCAGGAAAATGTATATGTAAATACAAATTACAAAGTTGCCGAGTGGCTGAGGTTCAATCAGTACTTTGAATATAACAGACCGAATGACTTTGATGAAAATGGTGCTTTGATCACAAGAACAAATACTGCTCAGGAATATACAGCCAACATTTTTCTCGGAACAAACTTCATGAGCTTCGGATATTTCTTCGGTCCTTACTTCGGATCGTTCATAAAAAACCCTTATGTCAGCGGAAATATATTCTTATTCGACAGAATGGCGATCAGCGCGAGCATAAACTTTGTAAATATTGGGGATGTTAAAAGAACGATACTTAATACAAGACTTGACTGGAAGGTCATCAACAGGCTTTATCTGAGATCTTATTTCCAGAGAGATAATTATAGCAGACAGGCTTTATGGAATTCAGTATTGCAATATGAATTTTTTGCCGGAAGCAGCGTGTATCTCGTTGTAAATCTTAACGGCGACAGGCTGCAGAATACCAGAAACTATTTCAAGGTCGGCTACGAGTTTACCTTCTGATAAATGCAGAGATGAATTGAAAGATATGATCCTTTACAATGGACTTTATAATTCTTTTTGATTGAAGATACTGTTTGATCTCAAACAGTATCTTTTTATTATATCGTAAAAAGAGAACACTGATAAAATTGATCTTACGAACAAAAACGGATTTTATCGGATGATTCATATTTTTTCACAAAATATCACTTATAAATTTTTTTGTTTTATCCGCGAAGATCGGTGGAATCACTGTCATCCGTGTTCCAATAAAAATTGATGGCTATTCAAATTATTACTTTAATCATTTATAGGTTTTATGTGTTAGGACATGTGGTTATTTTATACAAAAATTTATATGAAAATATTTTATTTAACAGCAACTTTATTTCTCATAGCTTCATCAGTATTTTCACAGACAGACGGAATAAACAAGAACACTTCACCGTTCAAGATCGCGAGACTCAAATACTCGGGAGGAGGTGACTGGTATAATGATCCCTCTGCGGAAATAAACATGATGGAATATCTGAAAAAAAATACTACCATAGATGTTGATGAGCCAAAGTTTTATTCGGTTGATGTTTCATCGGATGACATTTTTAATTATCCGTTCATACTAATCACCGGTCATGGCAATATAGAATTTTCTCCGTCTGAAGTTGCAAGACTCAGGAAGTACTGTGAATCAGGAGGCTTTATCTACGCGGATGATGATTACGGGATGGATGCTTCATTTAAAAGAGAGGTGAAAAAAATATTTCCTGATGAAGAACTTAAAGAGCTGCCGTTCAATCACAAAATTTACAGCGCTCATTTTAATTTTCCTAACGGGCTTCCTAAGATCCATGAGCATGATCAGAAGCCTCCGCAGGGTTATGGGATCTACAGCGGCGGCAGGCTCTGTGTTTTTTATACTTATGAAACAAATATATCAGACGGATGGGCGGATACAAAAGAACATCAGGATCCGCCGGAAAAAAAAGAAGAGTCATTTAAGATGGGGACAAACATAATTGTGTATTCACTTATGAACTAGACTATGATGAAAAGATATTTGTGATAACTATGATCTGCTTTTTAATAAATAAAAAGTTTTATTTCAATATCGTTAATATCATTTTTCCATATTCAAATGAAACGTGTATTAAACATTTCAATTATTCCTGTTATTGTTATTCTCTTCCTTTCATGCAGCAAGCCGGCTATTCAGAGAACAGATAATGAAATTAAAGTTACCATTGGAGGAAAAGATACATGTGAAGGTCCCGATGCCGATATCAATTGTTACTTTGCTGGAATGCCTGCGGATTTAACTAACATAATGAAAATTGCGGATGACGGTGAGCCGGGAGAGCGGATGATAATCACAGGTCAGGTTTTGAGATCAGACAGAGTAACTCCTTATCCGGGAGTGATTATGTATGCTTATCATACGGACAATAAAGGATATTATTCAAAAAAAGGAACCGAGACCGGCATCAGAAAATGGCACGGTCATTTGTACGGCTGGTGTGTAACGGATGAGAACGGCCGGTATGAAATTCATTCCATAAGACCTTCACGATATCCCGGCAACATAGCACCCGCGCATATTCACTCCGCCCTGAAATTTACGAATGACAGTCAGCCTGTTCACATCAATGATTTTGTTTTTAAGGATGACTCTCTTGTAGATGAAAATTATATCTCGTCTCAGAGATACGAAGGAGGCTCAGGTGTAGTTGAATTGATAAAATCTTCTGATGGAATTTTAAGAGGTGAACGAAAAATTGTTTTGGAGAAGTGATTGTTTAATTGTTTTTCAACTAACAACTAACAACCAACAACCAACAACTAACTACATCTCCCTTCCGGTGATCCTCTTCTTCAGCTTCGATAAATGCCACGTGATATTTATATCCTTAGGGCAAGCGTCGACACAATTGAAGATCGTATGGCATCTCCAGATCCCGTCGGGTGTATCAAGAATATCAAGCCTTTCATCCGCGCCTTCATCTCTCGTGTCATAAATATACCTGTAAGCTCTCAGCATTGCGGCCGGACCGATGTAATTTTCATTTGTCCAGGTTGACGGACAGCTAGTAGTACAGCAAGCGCAAAGAATACACTTTGCTGATTCGAAAATTTTTTCCGCGTCTTCATTTGACTGAAGACGTTCTTTATTCGGCGGCTGAGGTGTATTGTTAATAAGATAAGGTTTGATCACTTCATACTTTTCAAAAAAAGTCGACATATCTACGACAAGATCCTTTATGATCGGAAGTGATGGCAGCGGCTCAATGACTATAGGTTTTTTTGTATTGATATCTTTCAAGAGTAACGAACATGCAAGCCTGTTCCTCCCGTTGATCTTCATTCCGTCACTGCCGCAAATACCGTGTGCGCAAGAACGTCTGAAGGTCAGCGTTCCGTCATAATTCCATTTGATCTCATGAAGCACATCAAGCAAACGCCAGTCACTGCTCACATTTTTAATGCTGAAATCCTGAAAGTGCGGCTCCTTATCCGTTTCCGGATTGTATCTTAAGATCTTTAATTCAATATCCATCCCTATTTCAGTTTGTAAAATTTTTTTTCGAATTCTTGATATCCACTACTCATTTCTCAATACCCGATACTCAATACTCGATACTCAATACTCAATACTTAATACTTCCTTTCCATCGGCTGGTACCTTGTCACAATGACGGGCTTATATTTAAGATCAGGCCGTCCTCCGTTTCTTTCAAATGCGAATGTGTGCTTCATCCATTCCTGATCATTTCTAAACGGATAATCTTCTCTCGTATGAGCGCCCCTGCTTTCTGTTCGCGCATACGCTCCATAAACTGTTGCTTCCGCGCTCTTCAAAAGATTCTCCAGCTCCAGTGCTTCAACGAGCTCAGTATTAAAGACCCTGCTTTTATCCTGTATGAAAATATGTTTATATCTTTCCTTAAGTTCTTCGAGTTTACCCATCATCTTTTCAAGACCTTCCTTAGTCCTGAATATCCCGCAATCCTCCATCATTGCATTCTGAAGTTCGGTTCTGATGTTCACAAGCTTCTCTGTACCATGACTGTTAATGACCTTTGCGATCATTTCCTTACTTCTTTCATCATCATAGTGATGAACTTCAGTATAAACCGCGGTCTTTAAAAATTCTGCAATAGCTTTTCCACCTCGTCTGCCGAAAACCACAAGATCAAGAAGAGAGTTTGTCCCGAGCCTGTTTGCTCCGTGAACAGAAACGCACGCGCATTCGCCTGCCGCGTAAAGTCCTCTGACCGTTTCACCTTTTTCATTCATGAGAACTTCACAGTTTGCCGTTGTAGGAATTCCGCCCATTGCATAGTGAGCTGTCGGCTGTATCGGAATAGGTTCTTTGGTCGGCTCAACTCCGAGATAGGTTCTTGCAAAGCCTGTGATCTCGGGAAGTTTTTCATCAATCTCTTCTTTCCCGAGATGAGATACGTCAAGGTAAACATAATCTGTTCCGTCACTTCCTTTTATTCCCCTGCCTTCCCTGATCTCATTAATGATAGCGCGCGATACCATATCACGCGGAGCAAGGTCCATTACAGTCGGAGCGTATCTTGTCATAAATCTTTCACCGTCTTTATTAATGAGTATCCCGCCTTCGCCTCTTGCAGCTTCACTTACCAGAATGCCAAGCTTCCATAAACCCGTAGGATGAAATTGAAAAAATTCCATATCTTCAAGAGGAATACCGGCTTTGTAAACCAATGCCATTCCATCACCAGTTCCAACGTGTGCATTTGAAGTTACACGGAAAACTCTTCCATAACCTCCGGTAGCAAACAAGACTGCTTTTGCCTGGAAAATATGAACTTCACTTGTTGCAATGTCCATTGCGATCACACCTTTGCAGGTTCCATTATCCATCAAAAGTTCTGTCACAAAATATTCCGAGAAAAAAGTTACGTGATTCTTAATTGAAGTTTCAAACAAAGTCTGAAGCATTACATGACCTGTTCTGTCGGCTGAATAGCATGAGCGCTTAACAGGAATTCTTTTACCGTATGGATCATCGGGATCAACGGGTTTGGTATGTCCTCCGAAATTTCTCTGGGCAATAAGCCCTTCCTTATTTCTTGAGAAAGGCATTCCCATATGTTCAAGTTCAATGATAGCTCTTATCGCGTCACGGCACATGATCTCAATTGCATCCTGATCCCCGAGATAGTCGCTTCCTTTGACCGTATCGAAAGCATGATTTTCCCACGTATCTTCTTCCATGTTTGCAAGTGCTGCGCAAACACCGCCTT
>JBDTLQ010000057.1:0-11370 GCA_039934715.1 Ignavibacteria bacterium
GATAATCTTCATTACCGTCGAGATCAACTGATTCATTGATTGAAATTGTACTTAACGGTGCGAAGCTTTGATCAACCGCGATGACATTTCTGGGATTACCATTATTTTCTTTTCCGGAAAAATCTCTTGCAGTAAATTTTGTTCCGGAAGAATTTTCATTCTGAAAGGTCATAGATAATATAAGACCATTATAAATTCCGCTCGATGTTCCTAGTGTTGATCTGAAATAATTTCCCGCTTCGGCAGAACTTAGCTCCCTGTTCCATAGTCTTACTTCGTCAAGCTTGCCATTGAATGGTGTACTTGCTCCCGAGATCCCGACATATAATGAGTCAGTATTTGTTGTCGGCGCCGCTCCTGCTACGATTGAAGATGAATCAAGAACTCCGTTTATGTAAATCCTAAATTCATTTGTTGAAGCATTGTATGTCGAGGCAATGTGTGTCCATGTGTTTACAGGAATAAGGCTTGTTGTCTTGCTTGAAAGCCTTGGTGCTCCGTTTGTGTGTATTACAACTCTTGAACCGTTTATTCGGATACCATATTTCAGCGATGTACCCAGCAAGCCTCCTTTGGAAATTACACCTTTATTAAAATTATTTGCCGGGTTGACCCACGCTTCAATTGAAAAGCTGCCGGTAAGATCTACGGACGAAGAGTTAGGCACTGAAACATAGCATAACGCACTTCCGGAAAACTGGGCAGCCTGGTTCCAGAACATCTGAGCATTCCCTTTTTGAATACTGAGGCTCGCTGAACAAATTAAAACTGCTGTGAAGAGTTTCATTTTCATTTTAGTATTTTTTAATTTAGTTAATATTTTTACCAGAGTTTTTTTTACCACAGAGACTCAGAGACACAGAGATGTAAGTTGTATTTTAATTAGTTATCATACTTCAATGTGTCTCCAATACTCCGTACTTGTTCTTTCAATTTGTTCTTCCAAATCCAAATTGTTTTTACCAAAGAATTACCGGGACAAAGAGATACAGATCGTAAATGCAAATTATTTTCATATTAATTGTGTCTCCATTACTCTGAGTTTGTTATATCATTTTGTGCTTCTAAATCCCAAATCCGATATTCCCCGCTCCGCCACGCGGAGCCTGCCTCGCGGCAAGGAGGGCGAGGCGAGCAAATTCCAAATCATGGACGGATAAGGCTGACAAACTTATTCGAGTTATTAAAGACAATTAAGATGTCTGTAAGATTTGTATTGTTATCTCCTGTTATATCGGTATTGACATATCCGGTAGCGAAGTTTGTCGATGCATTTGAAGTTAATATAATATCGGCCAGATTTATATTTCCGTCCCGGTTAATATCACCGCTGAATATACCGAAGATGTTCTGCTCGACCTGAGTCTGATTGTCGCCATAAGCACGGCCGATATCATCAAAGAAATTATAAAACCTTTCATCATCAAAAAGAAAAGTAGTTGATGATGCCCAGGTTTCAAGCGAGTTCCTGTGTTTAAGAACCACATAAAACGAAGTCCTGAGCAGCTCCTGCTTTAGTGAATATAAGCCTTCACCTCCGGGTGATAGTATCGCAACGGAAGAATCAATAAAATTAAAAGGAGCAACATTATTCGCGATCAGAATTTTCATGGTATCGCCAATTTGAATATGTGCCACAGGGTTATAAAAACCCTGGATAAAATTATTGACTCTGAAGTTGACTCTATGCTCAATGCTGTTATTGAACTGCATCCCCCATGCATAAAGTGTACCCCCGTTCCCGGCAACTTTATCATTAATTTTTAGTATCCACTTTCCGTGTGAATTTTTACCAGCAAGAATAGTGTTCAGTGGACTATTCGGTTTGATCGTATTTGCTAAAGTTACGTATCTCCCATTAATGAGACTACTGTCCGCCTGATCATCAAATACAGCTGAGATATTTGTGTTGGCTGCGATAACACTGGTATGGTCAAAGAACACTATTGAATCTCCATCGGGAGCAATTAAAGTGATCTCGATCTGAGACATGCTAAAATGATTGATCCCTAAAAATAAATTTACATCATTGATATCCTTAAATTCATTGACCTGGATTGTATCATAAATTATTCCTAATGTCGGGATATCTTTTATCGGTGAACTAAAGTAATATCCGGTTGACAGGCTTCCGGATTCATCTCTGCCTATTGGCGAGATTGGAGTAACAACGTTTGAAGCGGGATAACTGAATTCCCCGTTGTTCACCATATTCAGCTTAGGACCTCCGTTGTTACTGTTATCGATCAATGATCCGTCTAAATTATAACAAATAATATTATATGCGGCAGGATCATTTGCAGCATCGATTGAATTGTGCATCCTGTTCCTGACATCATTTTCAAACGAAAAAATATCCTTAATTATCCTTACCTCATCAATGAATCCGTTCAGTTCAAACAGTGTCCCCGGGCCTCCTCCTATGTATAACGAGTCTGAAGAATTATTAATATTTCCGGACGAAGAGATCCCTGCAAATTTTGGCTCACCATTTATATAAAAATTGTAACTCCCTATAGAACCGTTATAAGTAAATGCCAGATGATTCCATTGATTTAAAGTGATCTCGCCGTTAGAAAGAGTGATCTGTGTTCCGTTTATCTTTGCAAAAAGTTTTGTACCGTTCCATCCAAAGAAATAGACAGGTGAAGCGGATGAACCTTTTGAAATGTATGTAGCCGCGCTCAATGTAGTAGGATAGACCCAGCATTCAAGCGTAAGAGCAGTTGATGCGTCAAACACGGATGTATCTTTTGCAGCCAGGTAATTGCTGCCGGAAAAAGTGAACGAGAGATTCGGATGTATCGTGCTGTACGGATTATTGCTGTTGTCAAACGATGATGTGTTCCTGGGATTTCCATTGTTTCCGTTGCCTGTCATGTCGCGCGTATTAAAATCAGTTCCCTCTGAATTTTCATCCTGAAACGTCATTGACATAACAAGACCGGTATAGTGGCCCTTGTTTTCGGAAAGAGAAATTCTGTAAAAGTTATTAATATCTGCAGCCGATAGTTCTTTATTCCATAATCTTATTTCATCGAGCTGTCCTGCAAATGGTGTTGAAGCACCCGTAACACCAATATATAAGGAATCAGTATTTACAGGCGGAGCTGCACTTCCTATAACTGCCGAGGTATCGAGAGCGCCATTTAAATAAATTTTGAAACTTCCTGTTGCAATGGTATAAGTTGCGGCAATGTGTGTCCACTTGTTTGCAGAAATGAGCGAATTAACCTTGCTCGAAAGTCTTGGAGATCCGTTTGTAATTAACTGGACTCTGCCTGAAGTTATTCTTAATGCATACTTCAGCGATGTTCCCAATGATCCTCCTTTTGAAATTATACCTTTCGACGGACCTGTTAAGGTTGACGGGTTTACCCATGCTTCAATAGAAAAGCTTCCTATAATATTTATTGAAGAAGAGTTTGGTACGGATATATAGCTTGTGCTTGATCCCGCCAGTGAGAGTGTCTGATTCCAGAACATTTGAGAATAAGCTGCCTGATCAACGAGTATAAGATTTAAGAAAATGAAGCAGAAAGTAAAAATAGTTGAAAAGTTTTTCGATTTCATTTTTTCCTTTTTTATAATTTTAAATTAAAATGGGTTGAATTAAAACCTCAGGTCAGCACAGCTCCTTAAGATACAAGGAGCTTTGCAATAACCTGCCATCATCCCATTGATGGAAAAAAATTATAGAAGGTAAAAACTTTGTCTTCATGGGATGATGAGGTAATTTTCTTACCGGACAAAATTAATGAGGAAGGCTTTGTATTCAAAATCATATTTTTTCTATTCTTAGTCCGAAAAAACTGTGCATTGAAATTAAAATATTGAATTTGAGTTTAGTTTTAAGGATTTTGATTAAACTTTAAATAAACATCCTTAGCCGGAATGAAATACTCTGATGACATTTTTAAACTGGTAAGCTCACTTACAAAACAGGAGAAGAGTTATTTTAAAAAATTTGCCGGCTCTTTTAGTGATGATGAAGGAAGTAATTATCTTAAATTTTTTAATGAGATAGTGAGTCAGGATTTAAAGGGTATTGAATATGATGAGGATAAGATCAGGAAGATTGACTTCACCGGAAAGTTCGTTAAGAATCTTTCATATCATAAGAATTATCTTTACAACATGATCCTGTCTTCTGTTGTTTTTTATTCAAGAGATAAGAAACATTACATTCAGCTTAATGACCTCATATCGCAGGTGGAATATCTTAACGAGAAATCTTTGTATGAACAGTCGCTTAAGATCCTAATAAAGTCAAAGAAAGCGGCATATGATACCGACAGCTATCCTGAACTACTGAAGATCATTAACCTTGAAAAAAAAATATTTAACAATATTTCAGACCATGAAGATTATGAGGATAAAAATAAATTACTTAATGATGAACAGGAAAAGATACTTGATATAATTCAGAGTAATCTTGATATATATAAATTATATGTAAGGGCTGGCGCTCTCAGCAGGCAGAGTGGTACGGGATTTTTAAGAAAGGAAGAAGTTTCGGGAGGGTACAAGGATATTATTAACTCTGATGTAATGAAGGATGAATCACATGCAAAATCATTTCAGGCTAAATTTATGTTTAAAACCATTAAGCTGTTGTACTCGCTCAGCGTGAGTGATTTTGAGACGAGTAACAGCTGCGCGGAAGAAATTGTAACGCTTATTGAGGATAATTTTATCGGAACAGCTGACTGGCTTAACAAATATATCATATCTCTCAACAACCTTATAAGTACACAGGACAGAGTTATGAAATTCGAGGAATCGGAGATAACAATCCGGAAAATGATGGAGATTGAGAATAAGTATCCTGATTTAATGACAGGGCAGGAAAAAGTCTTTGTTTTTTATTCCAAATCGGTAATGCTGATGACAAAGTATCTTCAGTGCGGGGAATCCGATAAGCTAAAAGTTTTTCTTTCAGAGGTCATACGCGGGATGGATAAGTATGAACTAAAAATTACAATGCAGTTGAGAATAATTTTATATTACTTCCTTGGGCTTTCATATTTTGTTATCTCTGATTTTGAAAGCTGTATCAAATGGATGGGAAAAATAATCAACTCGGAGAGATCAATTGTATCGGAAGATTACCAGTCGCACTCACGGATAGTATTTCTTTTATCATACTATGAACTTAAGTATTTCGATTCTCTCGAACATGTGCTGAAATCCACCTATCATTTTTTATCCAAAAGAAAGAGAGTATTTAAATATGAAAATATTATTTTAAAATACCTGCGAAGATCATTCCGTGTAAAGACTGAGAAGGAATTATATGTGATGTTTGATGAAATGCAGGACGAGCTTAAGAAAATTTCGGATGATCCGTTTGAAAAACACGCATTTGATACATTCAATATACTCTACTGGCTTGAAAGCAAGCTTCAGAAAAAACCCCTGACAGAATTTTTAAGAGAGAGATTTCTTGGTGAATCGTGAATAGTCAATGGTGAATGGTCAATGGTCAATAGTGAATGGTCAATAGTGAATGGTCAATAGTGAATGGTCAATAGTGATGATACAATCTAAAATCAAAAATCTAAGATCTAAAATCATCAGGGTCTTCTGATTCTTGCAAACCTGTTCGAATTATTAAAAGCAGGAAGTATATCATTTAGATTTACGATCAGGTCTCCCGTCAGATCTGTGGCGGCATAACCTGTAGTAAAATTCGACGCATCGTTGGTAATTAATATAATATCACTCAGATTAACAAATCCATCCTGATTTACATCACCGCTGAAAATTGCAAACTTATTCGGGACCGAGTCAACTTTGATCAGATTATTCCCAAATGCGGAAGTTTGTTGTGATACAAAATTGTAATAATGCAGGGAGCGCGGGCTTGTAATAACATTCAAACTGAACTCGCTCCATGTTTCAATAGAATTCCGGTGATCAATAACAAGATAGTAGTCGCCGTCCGGGGCATTTTCAAACATGAACTGTCCTTCAAAACTCACAGAATCTATTACACCTGCCGAATGATCTATATAAAGGTAAGGAGGATCAATCTGTCTGAGATAGGCGTTAACCGTATCACGAAGATTCAGATGGCCGGTAGACCTGTTATACAGTCCTTCGGGCATCACTGAAACAAAAAATGTCGCACCGACAGAATCAATCACATTTAGAAAAAGTGTCGTCGTATCATTGTTAAAATTAGTATCCCTTGATGCGGTTGTATAGAATTTTAATACGTAACTTCCGGATGACGAAGGAGTGAATGAATTACTGTCTGTGAAAATAATCAAAGCCGTATCACCGGAGTTTAGTGACCCCGAATTTAAAGTAATTACATCCGGACCGCCATCCACTATATAGCTTACAGGTATGGAACTTAAACTTGCCAGCCCGAAATTATTTATCAAAACACTGAATGAAATACTCATGCCGGTGAAGAAAGGTCCGGCAGTAGATGTATTTACGGTTATAACGCCGGCATCTACTGAGGAATCAATAACGCTTAGTGTAATGATAGTCGTGTCATTATTAAAATTATTATCACCTTCAAGAGATGTATAAAATTTTAAAACATAGCTTCCGGCTGCAATTGGCGTAAATGAATTTGTGTCATTGAAAATAATTGAAGTTGTATCTCCTGAATTTAATGCTCCGGTGTTTAGTGAAATTATATTTGTATCTCCTTCAACTTTATAACTGACAGGTATTGAAGATAAGTTTGCCAGCCCGAAATTTTGTGCTACCGCGTTGAAAGAAACGCTTGTCCCTGTATAGACCGGACCGGTTTGAATAGATGCAGCAGAAATCACACCGGCGTCTATTGGCGGATCAATTACTGTCAGCAGAACTGCGGAAGTGTCATTGTCAAAATTCGTATCTCCAGGGAGTGTGGTAAAAAATTTCAATATATATGTACCCGCGGCAGGAGGTGTGAATGCGCTTTCCTCTGTGAATATTACAATCGAGGAATCACCGGAATTCAGCTCGCTCGTTGATACGGATGCAGCACCGCCGGTGTCATTAACCGTGTAGCTGACAGGAACAACAGGCAGGTTTGCAATCCCGAAATTCTTAATTAGCGCGTTGAATGAAACAGGTAGACCTGTATATGATTCTTCAGAAACCGGGTTTACACTCAGAACACCAGCATCTCTGCTTGAATCAATGACAGTAAGTACCAATGTTGAAGTATCATTTTCATGAATGGTGTCGCCAGCAAGAGTGGAAAAGAATTTCAACGTATAAGTTCCTGCAGCTAAAGGATTAAAAGCCGTGTTTTCACAAAAAGAAACCACCGTACTGTCATTATTATAGATAGCTCCGGTTGCAACCGGTCCGACCGGAGATCCTCCGTTTATTGTATATTCTACCGGAACAAAAATAAGATCATTTGCACCGAAATTTTTTATCTGAGCATAGAAACAATAGCTTCCTCCCGTAAAGAGAGTGTTATCATTTGTTAGTCTTGCAAAATTTACACCAGCGTCATTCTGAGCGGTCACAAGTTTGTAACGATCAATTTCCTCGTTATCAACATTAATGAATTTAAAGATCAGGCTGTCGTTATATGCCAAACAAAATATTGATCCGAATTTTTCAACGTACTGTATTCTGCTCCCGGGATAACTGGGCTGAACTTGTCCGACATCCTCTCCTCCAAGTCCGCATACAAAATACGGAAAACCGTTGATCACCAGCGATTCATATATATGATTATGACCGCTTAAGACAACAGATGCACCCCAGTTCTTAAAATTCCAGCGCAGATCCTTGTATGCATTTTCCAATCCCGGCTGCACGGAAGAGTAAGGAGGGTGGTGCATGACAACGATCTTCCATTTAGCGGTTGAGTTTTGCAATTGTGTTTTGAACCACTGCGCCTGAACAGAATTACTGTCTATTCCATCAGGTTCCGAAAATAATTGTTGTGAATGATCATCAGGTGAAGCTCCGCTGTTAGCTATAAAAAATTGTACATTGCCTTTTCTGAATGTATAATATCTTACTCCTGCAGGGCTCCAGGTATCCGGAGTGTTCCCTTTATGTACCGCAGTGTCCGTCAATTTGAAATAATTATAATATGCATGACCGGCATACCGCAGATCACCGGGACCAAACCATAAAAAATCATAGAAGTCATGATTTCCTAATGCTGAATAAAATCTATTGACAGGACTGCTGCCGCTGCCGAAACTTCCTAAGTAAGGCTTGATATATTCATGGTAATACTTGCCTACATTATAATCTATGCTGTCTCCGGAGTAAGTAAAATAGTTGTTATCTCCAAGTGTCACTATAAAATCCGGATTCCATGATTTCACCAGATTTGATACGGCTAATTCCGGCGGCTCATCACATCCGTAGTCTCCGAACATTGCAAACTTCACCTGCGCGTTCAGAGTCGTTGTTAAAAACAAAAATAATATTAATAGCTGCTTCATATACTAAAAGATTCTTAATGGAGTTTGCTTAGATCCATTCTTATTGAAATTATTTTTAAATAAGTTTTGAATGCAATGCATGATCATAGACAGATCGGAATAATGGACAAACCGGATTTGAGAGTAAACGTTCTTTGAAATTACATTTAAGGTATGTACAACTTTTGTATTGTTTCTGACCGGAGCAAATGGAAATATGTACGAAAAAATGATTTGGGTTTTCATTTTTATAGAATGATAATTTTATTCTCCCTGTTAAGTTACTAATAGAAATTCAAGACGTTCGAATCATAAACAATATCCCCTTAATTTATCAGGATCGATATTACTTCTTAGTTCCAATTCTTTATTAAGTTAAAAAGAATAATATGATTTCGCAAGGTTTTTAATAATGAAAATTGTAACAGAAACCTTTAATTAAATTCTATTATCCATTCCTTGCCGGTGATGTGCGGAATTTTTCGTAAATTTTTTCCCATTATATTGAAGTGGCTCCGGGATCTGGCCATATGATCTGTTCCCGGAGCTTGAGAGGTTTTGAGATGCTAATGTTTTTTAAGAGAAACTTATCCGGGAAAATTTTTTATCACACTTTCTCCCGAAGCTTTAAAAAAGAATAACTGTCCGGATTAGAAAACCGGCATGATCGAACCGCGCTGGTTTTTTATTACTGGTCTGCCCAAACAAGATGCAGTGACTGTGTGAAGAACTTTTTTTTTTATATTGTTCATTGTTTTTATTTTATTTTTTTGAGTATTAAGTATCAAGCACAGAGTATTGAGTATTGAGTATTGAGATACTATTAACTACTAACTGCTAACTGTTTAACTGCTAACTGTTAAAGTATTACAGGTTTACAAACTCCTGTGACGTTGTTATTCATCTCTCCCTCGGATTCATCAACTTGTTTTTCAAAATCAGCTATAATAGTGAACTCGCAATCGGGATCAAAACAATTTCCGGGAAATCTGAACTGAAGCTCCGTGGTTTCTCCCGCCTTTACCGGCGGTGTGTTGACGTTTACCCTTTGCGATCCGAACATTACCGTTGTCATTGAAGGACCTGCATCCTTGTTTCCCTGATTCTTGATGGTGACAAAAAGTATGTTTCCCGCGGCGTCCATTCTGCAAAAAGAATTCGATGGTGTACCCTTTGGAATTATTGGGATAAGATCAGCTGAACTCTTGTTCGATATTACTGCCGGCTTCAGAGGTTTGATCCCGAGTATAGCTACATTATGAGTGCGAAAATCAGGATTGTCATCATTCTTGTCGGAGAAGTCCGAAGATAATTTATAGGTAAGTGTTCCTTTACCTGTTGATGGATCTATGCCGTAGTTCCAGCTGTCAATCCTTATTCCTGCTTTTGTAATGTGCTCATCATCACATACATAACCAAGCTCCCAGCCGGTAAGAATCGGTATGGCATATTTGAAAGGAATATTTTTTACAACATAGTCTTCAGGTTTCGTATGACCGGTCGCTCCGTCGCAATTATCTTCGTGAGGTAAAATAGTATATGGAGGATCAATGATCGAAACATCTGCTCCGCCTAGGCCAGACACCATTTCACCGAACATGTAATCTCTTCTTCCGTCATTATCCTTAAAGATTACATTTGTATTCCAGCTTACAAAACCTGAGTCTGCAATTCCGGTATTAAGGGGAAAGGAAAGATCAAAGTTTGATAAACCTTTATTATATTTCTGATGATTTACAAATGGCGCGCTATGACCTAAGCTGTATGCGACCTGAAGAAGATGATGATCTTCATCGCAGTCTCCTGACCAGACATATCCGAATCCGCGCGGAAGTATCGCGACAGTCGGGCTTGAAACAAAACCCGGGTTAAACAGGAATGATCTGTAAGATGACAATGCAGTTGTTGAATTTGAATTATCACCGCTGAAAAAGTTAGCAGTAAGCGGGTCGGTCTCTGAGCATGAACCGTCATCCTGATCAACTACAAGCGATACAGTCTTATCCGCCCAGGCAACAATAGTATAATTGTAACACATAGTGTAAGAGTCATCGAAATTCTTATCTGAAAGAATTCCCGTCGCTTCCCACTTCAGGGCCAGCACTCTTCCGGGAGTTTCTTCAAGCCGTATGTTCCTGATGGCTGCTCCCATTCCGGCTACATGATGATCTTCATTCAGATACTGAAGCTTCCATCCGTTAAGAAATACGGTAGCGTTCGTCGCAAACGCGGGAAGCTCTTTAATTCCGTCAATTCTTATTACATCTTCAGTCCCGGATTTATTTGATTTCGCGCACGCTGAACCGTGATAGACAACTAATGTGTCCGGGGATAGGATCACAGTTGAACTGCTGCTGTCAGTCAGTTCCGCGACCGGAGTTTCACCAAGTAACCTGCAGAATGGAGATGATATACTTGCACAAAATTCGCACGAGTCTATAATAACAGCCGGAAGAATAACGACTGTTATTAAAATGATTGATCTTAAAAACAACTTTATGTTTTTCAAAATGATAAACCTCCTTTTTTTTGTATTAAGTATTTTTTTGTATTAAGTATTGAGTATTAAGTATCGAGTCTCGACACTAGTAACAAGTAACTACTAACTATTAACTACTTAACTGATCATCACGGTGTTATTTTTTTCACAAAATTATTTGAATTATTATATGTCAGCAAAATGTCTGCAAGGTTAGCAGCGTTATCGCCCGTCATATCGGTATTGATGTAGCCGGTTACAAAATTTGCTGCGTCGTTTGATGTTAAAATAATATCGCTCAGGTTTACAAAGCCGTCTTTATTCGCGTCGCCGTTATAGACCGCGTATCGTTCGATCGAGCCTGCGGGATCATCAGTATTACTTTTATGATCTCCCGGATGTGCGAGCGCGTCAACGTAGATCAGATTGTTTCCGAATGCCTGTGATGACTGAAAAGTAAAATCGTAATTTAAAACATCCATGTTA
>JBDTLQ010000058.1:0-11361 GCA_039934715.1 Ignavibacteria bacterium
CGGACATCTGTCATGGTTTTATGATCAGCTGCTCCGCAAGTATTATTCAAAGTATAAGCCTTACAAAGAGAACTACGACTTTTATTTTAACTCATACTATCTGTCATTCGGAGAGCTGTTCAATAAATCACGCCGCGGTACGATCTCACGTCCGACAGTTAAAGAAACCCTGGGCTACTTCAACTGGGTGAACGATGAAGTGTATGAATTCCTCAATACCAGCAACGGGAATCTCAGCGATGAAATAATTCAATTGTTTATACTTGGATTTAATCATGAATACCAGCATCAGGAATTAATGGTCTATGATCTTCAGCATTTACTCGCTGACAAATACCATCCGGTTGAAATGAATCTGCCTCCCGAATTAAAACGAAATTTGAAAAAAGATATGATCAAAATAGGCGGCGGAATTTTCGAAATGGGATTTGATAAAAATAAATATAAAGATAGTTTTGCTTATGATATTGAGATGCCGGTGCATAAAGTTTATATGGATGATTTTTATATTGACGGCTATCCTGTGACCAATTCTGATTATCTTGAATTCATAAATGACGGCGGTTATAAAAATTTCAGATACTGGCTTTCGGAAGGATGGGAAGTTTTAAAGCTTAACAAATGGACCGCTCCTTTATACTGGCAGATCGCAGATAATGGTGAATGGTTTAAAATTGATTTCAGAGGTGAAAAGAAGATTAGTGAAATTGTGGATGAACCTGTGACAAATATCAGTTACTTCGAAGCGGATGCTTATGCAAAATGGGCCGGCAAAAGATTACCAACAGAAGCCGAGTGGGAAAAGGCAGCTTCATTTGACGAAGATAAAAATGAAAGACGACTTTTTCCCTGGGGTGATAGTTTACCGTCGAACATTAATTCAAATTTATTTGACTCAAGAATCTGGGGAACAACAAGGATCGGTACTTATCCTGAAGGTGAAAGTTATTACGGTTGCGCGCAGATGCTTGGTGACATGTGGGAATGGACTTCATCGGAGTTCATGCCTTATCCCGGTTTCAGATCCGGCTTCACAGAATACAATGACAAGTGGTTCAACAATCAGAAGGTCCTGAGAGGAGGATCATTCGGAACTCCGGGAGTCTCTACAAAAAATACTTACAGAAATTTTTTTAAGACTAATGAGAGATGGATGATCTCAGGATTCAGATGCGCGAAAGATTGTTAACTTTTGTAGAGAAACTATTTATTGGTAGTATGGATCCGGGTACCGTTCTGAAGGAAAATCTTAACAAGAATAAAATTGAACATTATTATCAGTATGACTAACTTAAGGCAAAGGATGTTTACAATTTTAATTTCCCATTAATCAATTCATCTGCTGCAAATAATCATTAACTTATAAAAATAAAACAAAATAAAACAAAGGAGTAAAAAATGTCAGACTTTTTAAGTAATCTTATGGGACAACTTGGCGGAGGAGCTACAGATAAGATCAGCTCTACACTTGGTATTGATCCTAACATTCTTCAGCAGGCGATCCCTGTAATAGCGCCAATGATTTTGGGCGGATTGAAGAATCAAAGTGTAAACAACGGCGGACAGGACAGGGTGGATCACATATTGAATAAATACGGAGATCCGGGTGTACTCGATAATGTTGACTCACACATTGAACAGATGGCGGGAAAAGAAAACTTCGATTCAAATCTCGGCGGACTTCTTGGAAATTCAGGATCGCAGGTCACCGATATCCTTACAAAGAAGTTTAATCTCGACAGCGGAACCGCGGCAAAAATTATCCCAATGGTAGCTCCTCTCATTCTCGCTTATCTGACAAAGAACAGAGACAGTAATCCTCAGGGCTCAACAGGTTTTGCATCTTTTCTAGATCAGAACGGCGACGGCAGTGTGGTGGATGATGTAGTTGGATTTTTTTCCAACAAGCAGCAGGCATCCAATCAGGGTTCGGGAGGCGGACTAATGGAAATGCTCGGCGGTTTGCTTGGCGGGAATAAATAAAATTTATTTTATAAAGTATTATTGAAAGCATCAGTTGCATCCGGCTGATGCTTTTTTTTATTTAAATATAAAACTTAACCAATAAAAAATACTCAATAAAACTTTTCTGAATTCATTTTACTCTAAAATAAATTTATATTTGCATAACCAAAAATAAATTTCATTATGAAAAATAATTCTGAACCAAAGAAAAGTACATCAAAGTCAGAATGGATGGAAGAAGCTTCCAAAGCGAAAACAAACGGAAGAAAGTTTACTTCTTTAAGCGGCAGAGAGGTTGAAATAGCATACACACCTGAGGATGTTAAGGAAACAAATTACTATAGTGAAGTCGGCTATCCCGGAGAGTATCCTTACACCAGAGGAATTCATCACAACATGTACCGCGGCAAGATCTGGACAATGAGACAGTTTGCCGGGTTCGGTACACCTGAAGATACTAACCAAAGATTTAAATATTTACTTGAACACGGGCAAACAGGACTTTCAACTGCCTTCGATCTCCCGACACTAATGGGCTGGGATTCAGATGCTCCGCTGGCGGAAGGTGAAGTTGGTATTTGCGGTGTCGCCATCTCATCATTACAGGATATGGAAATTTTATTTCAGGGAATACCCCTTGACAAAGTTTCGACCTCGATGACGATCAACTCGCCTGCAATTATGGTCTATGCGTTTTATCTTGCCGTTGCTGAAAAACAGGATGTCCCGTTCAGCAAGCTCAGAGGCACATTACAAAATGATATTTTAAAAGAATACATAGCACAAAAAGAATATATCTATCCTCCGAAACAATCGATGAGAATAATTACCGACATGATCGAGTATTCGATGAAAGAGGTTCCTCAGTTCAACCCGGTTAGTGTCAGCGGTTATCACATACGCGAAGCCGGCTCGACTGCAGTTCAGGAGCTCGCATTCACACTCGCTGACGGTTTTGCATACATTGAAGATTGTATCGCAAGAGGACTTAACGTTGATGATTTTGCACCGAGGATCTCTCACTTCTTCAATTCACATCTTGATTTCTTTGAAGAGATCGCGAAGTTCAGAGCTGCACGGAGAATTTATGCAAAGAGAATGAAAAATAAATACGGCGCGAAAAATCCGAAATCATGGCAGTTAAGATTTCATACACAGACCGCCGGCTGTTCACTCACAGCTCAGCAGCCTGAGAATAATATTGTAAGGACTGCCATTGAAGCATTGGCAGCTGTACTTGGCGGCACTCAAAGTCTTCATACAAATTCAATGGATGAGACACTTGCGCTTCCCTCGGACAAAGCTGTTAAAATTGCATTGAGGACGCAGCAGATATTGGCGTATGAACATGAAGTGATCAACGTTGCCGATCCGCTTGGAGGAAGTTATTATGTCGAGAAACTTACCGATGATATGGAAGCTGAAGCAGAAAAATATTTTGAACTGATCGATTCTCAGGGCGGTGTGATCGCGTGTATTGAAAATGGTTTTTTCCAGAGAGAGATCGCAGACGCGGCTTACAGATATCAGAAAGAACTGGACAGTAAGGAAAAAATTGTCGTCGGTATTAATGAATTTGTTGAAGCGAATGAACAGGTTGATATTCCCATTCTTTATATTTCAAAAGAAGTTGAAGAGAAACAGGTAAAAAGATTAAAAGAAATGAAAGCTTCACGAAATGCGGATGAAGTAAAAAATTCTTTGTCCGAACTGAAAAATTCGGCATCAGACGGGACTAACCTCATGCCGCGTGTACTAGATTGTGCAAGAAAATATGTAACACTCGGAGAAATGTGCGGCGAGCTGAAAGAAGTTTTTGGTGTCTATGAAGAACAGGCAGTATTTTAAAGATTTTTTAAATTTTAAATTGTAACACTCTTCTGAAAGGCGAATTCTTTCGCCTTTTTTATTTATATGAAAAAAAAGTTTGACAGAAATTATATCTATATAGTTCTCGCATGGTTCATAAGCTGTATTATCTGTCTTGGTGCAGAATACTATATAACAAACGGAGAGATGGGTGTGCCGTTAGATGACACATGGATACATTTTCAATTCGCGGATAATTTTTCAAATGGACATTTCTTTGAATATAACATAGGTGAGCCGACCGCAGGTACTACCTCTCCTTTATATGTTATTGTCTTAGGAACTGCGGGATTAATCACTAAGAATTTTATCCTGAGTTCTTTACTTATCTCATCTCTTTTTTATTTGTTCTCTTGTCTGCTCGTTTATAAAATCTCCATGCTAATCTTCGAAATGGCTCAATCTCAGTTTCAGAATTCCGCGGTTAAGGATTTCATATCACCCGGATTTCTTTCGATCCTTGCTGCGCTTCTGACTGTTTTTGCCGGCAGGTTTGCCTGGGCCGGATTATCCGGAATGGAGACAACTATGTTCACGTTTTTTTGTCTGGCAGGTGTCCTCTCATATTTAAAAGATATTCAGTCCAAACGATTTACACTTCTGCCAACTTTACTCTTTGCATTAGCGGCAACTTCACGCCCCGAAGGCTTTTTATTGTACTCGATTTATATTTTGGTCATGTTTGTTAACTCCATTAAAGTTAAAACACTTAGATCCAATTACTTTAGAATTTTCATATCCGTATTTATTTTTCTTTGCCTGACTCTTCCCTACTTTATTTTCTCATATAAACTAAGCGGGAATTTTCTTCCCAACACTTTCCGCGGGCAAGGAGGTCACTTTGATTTTATTCCTGATCTGACTTATGTGAGGATCGGAATAATTTTTTTCTTTCGGGATAACTTCTTTACGGCACTTCTCTATCTTTTTGCAGTACTATTCTATTTTAAAAATACAAAGAGATTCTTTAATGATTTGAAGTATTTGAACATGATCTTCTTATGGATAATTTTGCTGCCGGCAGTCTCATCAATTGTAATCCCTAACTGGAGACATCATGTTCGCTATCTTATACCTTTAATTCCTTTTATAAATATTGCCTCAGTTTATGTTTTAGAATTAGTGATGAGAACCAATTTTTTTGTAAAGTTTAATAAATCGTTCTTAAGACCGAAAAAGGTTGGCATAACTATCCTCGCTGTTTCATTTATTTACTATGCGGTTTACGTGATCGCCCTTGGAAAGAACACAGATAATATTAACAATCAGCAGGTGAAGCTTGCGGCATGGGTAAATGAAAACGTCCCGCGTGATGCAACGATCGCACTCAATGATATCGGAGCAATAACTTTCATTAATAAAAACCGGATCATAGATATGGCAGGGCTTGTAACTCCGGAAATGCTGCAGTATGGGAAGTATAATATAGAAGACAGGCTGGATTCAATAAATTATCTATTAAAGAAAAATAATGTTAGTTATATTATTATTTATGATCATTGGTACAGGGAATTTTTGGATAAGTACGGGAATACTCTGACATTTGTAACAAGCGCGTATCTCGAAGAAAATACAATATGCGGAGGAGACGAAATGAAAGTTTATAAAACAAATTACAACAGGTAGTATAGTGGCATTTCTAAAATTAATCGAACTTTGCCGGCCTAAACAATGGATCAAAAATCTTTTTGTCTTTGCACCTATCTTATTTGCCGGAAGCCTGCTTGATTTCCCCTTGCTGTTTCAGAATATACTTGCCTTCATCGCTTTCTGCGGTATCTCCAGCAGCATCTATGTACTGAATGATATCATTGATGTTGAGTCCGACAGGGCTCATAAGAAGAAACGGTACCGTCCCATTGCGGCAGGTGATGTCAGCATTGCACACGCCAAAATTCTATTTGGATTTCTGTTGCTTCTCACTGCTCTGATATGTTTTAAACTGAACTCGTTATTTATTTTAACCGTATGTATATACTTTGTAAATAATCTTCTCTACTCCTTCAAAATAAAAAATGTAGTTCTTCTTGATGTGTTCTCAATTTCACTTGGATTTATACTTCGTGTGATAGGCGGCGCTGTCGCTATCAATATAAGCGTCTCAAGCTGGATGATCATAACGACAATTTTTATTTCATTGTTCCTGGGAATTTCTAAAAGGCGTGCGGAGCTTTCCGGTCCTAATCAGGAAAGCCTTGAAAAGCAAAGAAAGGTTTTAAGCGACTATGATGTAACATTCGTTGATCAGCTGAATACAATCGCTGCCACAGGAACGATTATTTCCTATGCACTATACACAGTTTCCGAAAAAGCTATCCTCGCATTTCACTCCGAAAAGCTCATCTATACAACACCTTTTGTAATTTATGGAATATTCCGCTATCTCTATCTTCTTCATCAGAAAAATCTCGGTGAAAGCCCGACACAAATCGTCACAAAAGATATCCCGATAATCATTAATTCCCTGCTTTGGCTTATTGTCTGCGCAGTGATAATTTACAAATCAAGATTCGGGTTCTGATAAGATCATAACTACAATCCTCTTCCGTATTTTTCTTTTAACAAAAATCCCGTTCACATTTTTTTTGCATTTTTAATCCACAGGGAAATTTTAAACTTAGACCTTTGCTGATCTTTTATGGTTCAGTAAAACAATGATAATAAACTCTACATTTACTTTTGTTTAATTTTAACGATGAAAATAAAAGCGGAGATAATTGTAAAAGGTTTTGTTCAGGGAGTCGGCTACCGGTATTATTGTTACAGAAAGGCAATTGAATTCGGGCTTACAGGTTATGTTAAAAATCTTATCAATGGAAATGTTGAACTTGTTGCCGAAGGTGAAAAGTCGATGGTAAAAGATTTCGTCAGAGAGCTGAAGATCGGACCTTCTCACGCAAAAGTTAATACAATCAGTGTCGAAGAATTCCCCTTTACAAATGAGTTTGAAAAATTTGAAATTCTGAAATGATCTGAGACAGCTTTATTATTTCAAAACATTATGAAGATATTAATCACAGGCGGCAGCGGTTTACTCGGACAATATCTTAACAGAGCTCTTTCCCGGGATAGCGAGATACTAACACTCTACAATTCAAACATAGGAAACTGCGGTAAGTACAATTCCTTAAAGACCGATCTGACTGACTTCACTTCATTAAAAAAGATATTCTCTTCATTTATGCCGGACCTGGTAATTCACACCGCAGCTATTTCCCGGCCCGAAACATGTGATGAACTCCCGGAAGAATTTGTCCTCTCAGTTAACTTATATTCTACTATTGAACTGGCTAAGCTATGTGATCAGTATAATGCTAAATTAATTTATACTTCTACCGATCTTGTTTACGCAGGCAATCAGGGAGCAATGCTCAAAGAAGACGCACATCTTGATCCTGTCTCTCTTTATGCCGATACAAAACTGAAAAGTGAAAATGAGATACAAAAAATTTTTGATAACTATATAATTCTAAGAACATCACTTCTTTACGGGATGGGTCTCAATCACTCAATGAATAATTTTCACAGCATGTACAATAATTTCAAAAATAATAAACCTGCCAAATTGTTTTATGATCAGTACCGGACACCTCTTTCTTTATCAGATGCTTCAGAGCTTATCCGGGGAATAGTAAAGGAGGATATTAAAGAGATCATCATCAACTTCGGAGGAAGAGAAAGGGTATCAAGAACCGAGCTTGGTGAAATGCTTTGCGAGATCGGAAAATTTGACAGGTCTCTTATAGAAAAAATTTCAATGTACGACATCCCGAAATTGCACAAGGTCGCGGATGTCTCGATGAACACCGGCCTGCTGCAGGCACTTGGGTTTTTTCAAAAAAGCATAGAGGAATCGATAAATGAAATACTTGAAGAGCATGTTGATTAAGTAGTAATTTCAATTCCGGTTTAATACCTTAGTAATATTAAATTATTGAGTCATGAAAGTATTCAGACTTTTATTACTGATGTTTTTAATTCATAACATTTGCCATGCTCAGGATACGCTAAATAAAAATAACAGCAAGAAATTTTTATATCAAAATTCTTTTCAGTTAGAGAATTCAAACCAAAGCTCTCTTTATAACAGATCTGCTCCTGATAAAAAAACAAACAGGACAGAAAATATAGTAATAAACTTTTTTAAATCTAAGATAAGAGAGGAACAATCCTTTGATCTGCTGTCCACCGTGGGAAACAACATCAGCTTCGGCGGTTTCTGGGACAGATACGCGGTGATAAATTTCACTCCTCAATTAAATATCAGACCGGTAAGCTTTATCAGTATTTACGCCAATCGTAACCTTAACTGCTTTATCCCCATCAGCGGAATAAAAGAATACTATCAGTCCGTCCTCATACAGTCCGCCGCTATTTTAGCAATTGACAAATCTCTGAATTTTTTTCTGGATTCAAAAAACTGGATCACCGATGTCATAACTTTTGCCGCAAAGAATTTAATTGTAAGTCTTCTGATAAAACCCGCAATTGATAACACAAGCAATACTCCCAAACCAATGTTTCAATTTGAAAGCTATTACTATTCATTCAGAATAACATTTTAAAATAACGTTGGATCTTATTGGTCAGTTTACGGAAGGATCTTCGGGGAAGGTTGAAATGATGGAATATTCTTTTCCCATGGACTTGAGGACTTTCGCCCAGAGGTTTGAACTTTCGCTGCCAAAGATATCCTGTATGTCTGATTCACGAGAGTACCATGAACTTTGCCTGACCTCATTGTCCAGCTGATCCGGGCTCCAGCCTGCATATCCAAGAAAAAATTTAAAATCTGAAGGATCGAGGCTTCCGCTGCTGATCAGGATCTTTAGAATTTCAAAATTCCCGCCCCAGTAAATTCCTTCAGCAATTTCATGACCTCCTTCTAAAATATCATTCGCCTTATGAATAAAATTGAGAGAGTCTTGCTGCACAGGTCCGCCCAAAAAGATCTTCGCGTCAAATTCGGGGAAGTCTTCGATGACCTCATGAAGTTTATACTCCGTTGGTTTATTCAGTATGAAACCGACCGTACCTTCTTCATTGTGCTCAGTCAGTAATATTACAGAACGTTTGAAGACATCATTGAGCAAAGGTGCGGATACTAAAAATTTCCCTTTGGAAAGCGGGGATTTCTTATTCATCAGGAGGATTATTTTAAAAGTATCATTTTTTTAGATAGCGAAATGTTCTTTGAAGTTAATTTATAAAAATAAATTCCCGAAGGAAGATTTTGTGCATTGAATGGAATGGAGTTTGATCCGCCCTGAACTCTTCCGCTGATCAGTAATGCAACGGACCTCCCTGTAATATCAAAAACTTCAAGACTTATTTCTTCAGACCTTGGAAGTGAAAATTTTATAAGAGTTGAAGGATTAAAAGGGTTTGGATAATTTTGATCAAGGTTGTAATCCATTTCACTTGAAACCGGATCATGTATTCCCAACAGATCTACAGAGCTGACCCGCGCGTTTGTTTCTACTTCAGCAAGACCGGCAACCGAAATATTATTTATTAGTCCGGTAAAACTCTTGATCACAATCTTTACACTGTCAATTGTAGTAACAGGACTTACCACTATCGTATCTCCAACAGTGCTCAAAGGTCCTGTACTCGGAATGTGCATTGCCACCGAATTTTGCCAGTAAAGAAACAGTTCGCAGTCGGTCACATGTATGTCTGTTCCGTTAGCTGCGTTCGGCAATACATCATAAAGGACAAATCTTCTTACATCAATTGGTAATTCCCATTTAAGAACAATGTATTCATCTGTTGAGCCGTTTGAGATCCAGTTAACTCTCTGATCAAAATTCCTGGCTTTCCTATCGACAACATTTACACCTTTATAACTGGTACCGCCTGCCTGCTTGAAACTGCTTTCCCTTACATCAGCGGAAGTTGATAGATTTGTAAATGATCCTTCAGTTAAATTCTGCGGAACTACGATCTGTGTATGACCAGCATGACATCCCACGCATTTTGTACCTGAGCCATTGTTGCCGAAATTCATTCCTGAAACGTGAGATATGTTTCCTTTTCTGTTCACAAGAATATTTCCTGAGCTATCCGTTAACTGTTCAAATAAGGATATGTTTGCAACCATATCACCTTCAGCTATCTTACCATCCCTGTCAAGAGCAATCTCTCTGAACAATATCGGATTGTCCTGTCCGTTTTCATCCTGTCTCTGAAAATTCACAAAAAATCTGAACTTCGCATTTTTCTTAATTGGAGGCGCATCATCTATCGGTTCATCTACAGGAGCGTTCGAATAAACATTAAGGCAATCAAATCTGAAAAGACCTCCCTGATAAAAATCACCTGACGTAGTTGGAGGAACCTGGTTTGTATCATACGCGCTGAGATAAGGTACTAAAGGAGGTGTAGGTTTTGAAATAAACAGTTCGGCATTCAGTTCAAGTGTGCCCGGAAGATCAATAACAGGTGTAAGTCCGTTTCCATTTAAATCACATGTATAAATACCGTAGTCCTGCTCCATTACTGAATTTGCATAAGAAAAAAGGATCTTTCCGTCAGGAAGCGGAATTGGGTCTGTTGCATAAGGAGCCTGCATCGTTCCTGTAGAAGGAGGACTTAGAATATATAAAGGAGTGGTCGAGTCAACCCCTATGACAGTGTGTGCTTCTGAAAAACTTTTATTGTAATAGCGTATTCCCGGACTGCCGCTTGTATAAAACATCGGAGCATGTGGAATATAAAGACTGAGAAGTTTCCCGTCATTCATTATTCTCGGTCGATATGAAAATAGACTTTTTCTTGTACGTGCATCCGTTCCGTATATTTTCAGAGCATCACCGTCAGGATTGACCTGGTCTGTCTGCCAGATGTTTCCTATGTCCGTTGTCAAAGCAAGAGAATCAATCCGGGTTAATCCTGTTCCGGTAAGATTGCTTGGTCTGTCAATATTAAGCCACCATCTGGAATAAAGTATCCTCCCGGTATTGGGATCAATAGTAGGTTTCTCACCGCTGTTTCTCTCAGTTGTAATTCTGTATGTAAAACTATACAGAGTATCAGTAATGTATAAATTTGTTGTGTTAACTCCGCCAAATTCAGAAAGAGCGGGATATCTTGTTGATGCGAAAATTACTTTGCCGTCAGGAAGATAGACCGGATCAATGTCATCATACCTTGCAAACTTATATGCAGCGCTTCCGAATTGTGAAAGATCAATATTTCTGTCTGTGAAAGTTATTCTTTTTAATCTTGTGCCTTCTTTATTTATCTCATAGATCCTCCAATTGCTGTCCCTGTTCTCTATTCCCGCGAACAATATTTTTTGTCCATTCCAGTGCACGCAGGGCTGCTGAATGTCTATGATCCTTATTCCTCCGAAAAGCATGGTACTGTCGATCATTGTTGAAACCACACCGGCTTCGTTTCGGACCATTAGCCTGCCCCCTACAACTTTAAATCTCGAGAAAGCTCCCATTCCGGGAAGAAGCCCCGCATCCGGATAAAAAATGTTACCGTTTGTCTGGTGATTTCGGGAAACAAATACTATCG